>CAJWOI010000190.1 GCA_913044255.1 uncultured Alphaproteobacteria bacterium | reverse complement strand
CGATCTCTCAGAATCACTGATTTTTGTGTAAACAGCCACAATTAAACCTGTTACTGGTAAACGAACCTGACCTAACCGCCACGACTCCACTGGTGGCAGTAATGTCAATCATATGAAATACTTCTATCGGTGGTAGTTTTGATTTTAGACTGGAACAGTTCTAACCAATTCTGCGAGTGTATAGCTAAAAATGTCTGATCCTGTCATAGCGCAAAAGGCTCCTTATGAAACCGAGGTACGAGCCGGCCAAAGCTACGCCTGGTGTCGCTGTGGACTGAGTAAAAAGCAACCGTTCTGTGACGGAGCCCACACGACCACAAATTTGAAACCAATCGTTTGGCGAGCTGAAACGGATAGTACCGCCTATCTGTGTGGTTGCAAACAGAGCCAGAATAAGCCGTATTGCGACGGAAGCCACAACTCGCTGTGACTCGAAACTTCGTTTTCAAAAATATTGCTAGCGCATTTCATGCTAGCCTACTCATCGCATCTATCGGGGTGCTCCCAGCATGCCAAGAAATTCCGATTCCGAACTATGTTAAACAAAAGGCAGAGGACTGGCTTACAGCCCCTACCCTGGAGTGCCCAAACGTTCGAATTCTCAAGGCTGGCCAACGCTACGTCCAATACCAAAGTGGCGCGGCCCAAGATATCACCGATATCGAATTAGAAGTTCAAATCACCGAAGTAAAATACACATGCGACCTCAGAAACCGCGGCGATGAGCGTCTCGCACCACAGGACGCACCCTGGAATATAGTTGTCGGTCTTGATATCTCATTCCACGTTCAACATGGGGTCGCCACCCAACACGAAAAAATTGAAAATATTCCTTTTTTCGTGGCTCTACTCAACCGATTCGGCCAAGTTGTCGAAAAACAGATATTCTCCACAAACCTTTCGATCTCGCCGGAGACCAGCTCGAAATCACAAGTGCATAGCGAACACATAGTGCTCAAAATACCGCTCCACGACGTAGCCAAGGCTGCCAGCTACGAAACCGTAGTAAGTTTCCAACTAAGTCAGGAACAGCTTGACCAAACAAACAACGCTGTGGATCGCGCGAACAGCCGATGAACGTCCCCCGAATGCTTGGGAGTTGACGACGTTCGGTCCCACTCTATCATCCCATCCCTATTAAATTCCCTCGCGGGAGAGACGGGGCACTCGATCAGGAGTTGACACCCGCGCCGAAGGAGCAACCGCCTCGGAAACTCTCAGGCAAACGGACCGCATGGGAAGCGAAACTCTGGAAAGCAGGGATTGCGGCTGTTAGGCCTAATTCCTCACCGACGGGGTAAACCACTGGAACAGTGGCGAATCTCTCAGGTTCTCAGACAGAGGGGGCAATGCACGCGCGGGCACGCGTGCGGCTGTCGGAGAACCAAATGAGTCAAAAAAACTCTGTGAACCGTTCGCTTAAGCAAACTCCCTTGTACTCGCTGCACAAGACTCTTGGTGCACGAATGGCCGCGTTCGCTGGGTTTGATATGCCGATAAACTATCCGACCGGCATAATAACGGAACACCACCATTGCCGAACAGCAGCATCCTTGTTTGACGTATCTCACATGAGCCAATTTTGTATTCGTAGCTCAAACGGCCTCGCAGAAATTGCAACGGCGCTGGAGTTAATGGTACCGGGGGATATTCAAGGATTGCGACTCGGGCAACTACGCTACACGATGTTCACGAATAACCAAGGGGGGGTTATTGATGACGTGATCGTGGCTCGGGTCGCCAATCACTTTCATTTAATCGGAAACGCTTCTCGTTCCAAAACCGATAAAAAAATACTTTGCGACAAACTACCTGCCAATATCTCAGTGAAGCGGCTTGACAGGGCGCTTATCGCCCTTCAAGGCCCCAAAGCAGAAGAAATTCTTGTTCGGCATGTGCCTAAATTGCCCAGCCTAAATTTTATGTACGGGAATAAATTTGACCTTGCTGGTACGCAATGCTGGGTTTCCCGCTCCGGTTACACCGGCGAGGATGGTTTCGAAATATCCGTCCCAGCAAATCAAGCCGTAGAAGTAGCCGAGCTGATTCTCGATGAGGAAGAAGTGAAACCTGCTGGATTGGGAGCACGTGACTCCCTACGACTTGAAGCCGGTTTATGCCTCTATGGGCATGATTTAAACGAAAACATTACACCAATTGAAGCCGGCCTACACTGGACAATCAGTCGGCGAAGGCGAGCACAAAAAAACTTCCCGGGGGCGCATAAAATTTTACATCAGCTCATTGCAGGACCCAAGCAACAACGGATTGGACTCCAACCAGAAGGAAATATCCTTGTACGGGAGGGAACTAAAATCAACGACACGAATGGCAACAATATTGGAACCGTAACAAGTGGTGGCTTTGGCCCAACCATCGGAGGACCGATAGCGGTTGGTTATATAACCAAGGAGAAAATACACATGGGCGCCTACCTGAAATTGAGAGTCCGAAATAAGGAAATTAAGGCCGCAATGACATCGTTGCCCTTTGTCCAACATCGCTATCGCAAATGATAGGAATACGGCCATCCCAGGACACAATTGGTAAACAGGGACTAACGAATGGTGAACATTAGATACACAAGGGAACACGAGTGGATCCGACTCGAGCAAAGTTCCGAAGAAATCGTAGACGCTGGTATTGTTGGCATAACTGATTACGCGCAACAACAACTCGGTGACATAGTTTTTGTGGAACTTCCAACCTTAGGGGCAGTGCTTTCCCAAGGGGATGAGGCCGCAGTGATCGAATCGGTTAAAGCGGCGAGCGAGCTGTACAGTCCTGTTGGCGGAGAAGTAGTAGAGGTAAACGAAAATCTTACGGAACAACCGGCACTGGTAAATACCGATCCAACTGGAAGTGGATGGTTCGTGAAGATACGGCTGTCAGATCCTAACGAACTTAACGGCTTGATGGATGAAGCGTCCTACCGAGCATTCGTTGATGACCTCGACTGACGAAGTCAGACACCATGCGATACCTACCTCATACTGCTGAAGACCGACGGGCCATGATGACAGACATCGGCATTGGCAGCATCGAGGAACTGTTTAAAGACGTGCCTAACAAAGCACGCCTAGATAGGCCACTTGAGCTACCGAACCACGCGGATGAACTCTCCGTAGAACGGCATATAACCGGCCTTGCCGCACAAAATGTTACTGCCGGAACGGTTCCATGTTTCATAGGCGGCGGAGCATATCGTCATCATGTACCGGCAGCGGTTGATGCGTTGATACAGCGCGGTGAATTTCTCACGTCCTATACGCCTTACCAACCCGAGATTAGCCAGGGCACCCTGCAGGCTCTTTTCGAGTTTCAGACTCAAGTCAGTTTGATCACCGGTATGGAGGTGGCAAATGGCTCCATGTACGATGGCTCCACAGCCTGTGCAGAGGCCGTCTTGATGGCTGGACGTGTTACCAGGCGTCAGCGTGCAGTTCTCTCGGGCGGCCTTAATCCGCTTTATTGTGACGTTGTCGAAACATTGGCGCAATTTACTGGACTCGAAATTGAGAAGAGTAAACCTAATGCACCAACGCGTGGACACCACGACACCCTTGCGCTCGAGGCCCATGTAAACAACGACACGGCCTGCGTGGTGGTTCAATTTCCAGATTTTTTTGGTGTAATCCGGGACCTTACTTCTCTCTCTGCACGTTGCCATGAACAGGGTACACTACTAATAGTAGTGGTCACGGAGCCCGTCGCGCTCGGCGCTCTCAAGGCTCCTGGCGATATGGGAGCTGATATTGTCGTCGGTGAAGGCCAGTCCCTTGGAGTAGGTCTGAATTTCGGTGGCCCGTATGTCGGGCTCTTTGCTACCAAAGAAAAATATTTACGGCAAATGCCCGGACGAGTAGCTGGCGAAACTCTAGACTCTGAGGGAAAGCGGGGCTGGGTTTTAACACTCAATGCACGTGAACAGCACATTCGCCGCGAGAAAGCAACCAGCAACATATGTACCAACTCCGGTCTTTGTGCGCTCGCGTTCAGCATTCATCTCTCACTTTTAGGTGAAACTGGGTTTGCTCGACTCGCAGCTCTCAACCACTGCACTGCTCGGTCGCTGGCGGAAAAATTAGCCGGGTTGCAGGGTATCGAAGTCCTGAATGGCGTTTACTTTAACGAGTTTACAGTTCGCCTTTCGCGTGAATCTGCCCCACTCATAGAAGAACTTGCCCAAAAAAGGATACTCGCAGGCGTACCGCTAAGTCGACTTTATCCGGACCGCAAGGATTTCAAAGATTTAGCTTTGATGACGGCTACTGAAACTACAACTGACTCAGACATCCAGATTCTTCTTCAAGCACTGTCGGAATCCCTACCATGACCAACGACCGGAGCCAGAGCCGTCACCAACGAGCAAAAGAAGACAGTGCGGCGAATAACAGCTCAACGATCACCGGTAACAGAGCGCTACAAATTGAAGAGCCCTTAATTTTTGAGCAGGGAGCCAAAGGCCGTAGCGGAGTAGACCTTCCTGCTCCCGCCGACGAGAGTACAGCTACTCTTGGCGGCCTCGAACGTGATAAACCGATCGGGCTTCCGGGACTATCTGAACCGGAAGTTGTGAGGCACTACACGCGTCTGAGCCGCAATAATTACGCAATTGATATAGGTTTTTACCCTCTCGGCTCGTGCACGATGAAACATAATCCACGCCTCAACGAGCGCCTCTCCCGTCTCCCAGGCTTGGCGGACATCCATCCACTCCAGCCAGAATCAACTGTGCAAGGCGCACTTGCATTGATCGAACAAATATCGAATTGGCTTAAAATTTTAACTGGATTTCCTGCCGTGGCAATGTCACCCGCAGCCGGCGCACAAGGAGAATTATGTGGGCTCATGACCATCCGAACCCATTTAATGGCACGCGGAGACCCACGGACCGTAGTGCTCATACCGGATTCCGCGCACGGGACGAACCCAGCAACTGCTGCAATGTGTGGTTATCGGATTGAGTCAGTTCCGTCCAACCGAAGGGGCCGCGTGGACCTGAACGCACTTCAGGCACGACTCGGACCGGACATTGCAGCCTTAATGTTGACGAACCCCAACACCTGCGGATTGTTTGAAGAGGAAATAATCGAAATCGCGGCCGCCGTGCACAACGCTGGTGCGTTATTCTACTGTGATGGCGCAAATTTTAATGCACTGGTGGGGAAAGTGCGACCTGCAGACCTTGGCATAGACATAATGCATTTGAACCTGCACAAAACGTTTTCGACGCCGCACGGTGGTGGTGGGCCCGGGGCCGGTCCGGTTGTCATGACAAACGAACTAGCTCCCTACGCACCCCTGCCCTGGTTATTACGAGAAGGCGAAACATTGCTGCTGATCGAACACCCAGAACGACAAGCAAAAGCTTCGTTTGGCCGGATGAGGGCATGGCATGGGCAAATGGGTATGTTTGTTCGTGCACTAGCATACATGCTCAGCCATGGCGGGGATGGCTTACGCCAAGTTGCGGAAGACGCAGTTCTTAACGCGAATTATCTTCGCGTGGGTATAGAGGGAAAATATACGATGCCATACAGTGGCCTCTGCATGCATGAGGTGCTTTGCGATGACGAGTTCATTAAGGATACCGATATAACTACTCTTGATATTGCTAAGGCGCTTATCGACGAAGGCTATCACCCGATGACAATCTATTTTCCATTGATCACGCACGGCGCAATGCTGATAGAACCAACGGAAACAGAAAGCCGTCAGACTCTTGATCAATTTATCAAAGTGTTACTTGCTATAGCGGGTCAAATTTACACAGGAAATTCAAAAAGATTCCGCCGTGCACCGTTGCATGCCCCGCGTCGACGGCTGGATGAGACTCAGGCCGCACGACGGCCAACCTTGCGTTGGCAAGAGTC
>CAJWOI010000189.1 GCA_913044255.1 uncultured Alphaproteobacteria bacterium | reverse complement strand
AAAATATTTTTAAAAAAATTCAGTATTGCAGGATGGGTGCGCAAACGATGCAGTTCTTCGTCGGCCCAAAGATTTCTGAATACCTTCATATACCGCTCTTCAGGATCTTTGCACGCCGCCGCCTGGTTGGCGATGGCTGATTCAACTGGGGTGCCCTCGTTCAACCATCCACCTTCGGCCGCCTTTTCCAAAAGTCTCGTACGCACACGCATAATTGCTTCTTTCGGCAGTAACTTCCGAATAAAGAGGTACCCATCGCGGTCCAGGCGTTCCTTTAAGACCGTTCCGTCGTCGCAGATAGATGTGGAATCCAAAAATGTTTCGAGTTTTTGCATTGTATTCCTAGGAGCAAATCGTTCTTCGCAATACCTTGTTGACAAATTTATCAAAGGTCAAGAAATCGCTGAGGATCCTGTTTCAATCCGTCAGGGCAATCGTTAACCTGACCATCGACTTTAATGAATAATGGACTGAAAATCTCATGGAACTTGGTTTGGAAGGTAAAAAGGCCATAGTATGTGCCTCCAGTAGGGGTCTTGGTCGTGGCTGTGCGTTTGCGTTGGCGAAAGAGGGCGTTTCGTTGGTGGTCAATGGGGTAGACGCCGACCGAATAGCACGGACTGCTAACGAAATTGCACAACAGACCGGTGTTGCAGTTACTCCAGTTGCGGCGGATCTCGATGATCCGAAGGGGCGTGCGGCGCTGTTAGATGCTTGCCCAGACCCGGATATTCTAATCAATAATAATGGTGGCCCGCCGCCCGGTAATTTCCGTGAGTGGGGATTGGACGAGTGGAATGCGGGTTTGACCGCCAATTTGCTTGTTCCGACCGAGCTTATTCGCGCGACAGTCGATGGGATGATCGAGCGAGGATTTGGGCGCATTGTAAATATTACATCTATTGCTGTTCGCACACCGTTTCCCGGGCTTGCAATGTCAAGTGCGTCGCGTTCCGCATTGACAGCGCTGGTTGCGTCCGTATCACGGGAAGTAGCTGCCCATAACGTTACCATCAACAATTTGCAGCCGGGAATTTTTGAGACGGACCGCATGATGACTGGTCTGAAAGGGGCAGCCGAAGCGACCGGCCGTAGTGTTGAAGACACTCGTGCTGGGATGTTGTCCAATATTCCAGCGGGGCGGTTTGGCGACCCAGATGAGTTTGGCCACGCGTGCGCATTCCTATGCAGTAGCCATAGTGGTTTTATTACCGGACAAAGTTTTTTGCTAGATGGCGGTCACTTCCCTGGAAATTTTTAGGCGCCGTTGGGTAGCGCTGTAAACGTACAAAACGTTTCCTGCTTGATTTAAGGTTTGGTAAACGGGAGACCGTCGAATCGTTCATGTGTGACTATTTTTTCGACGGGAAGACGTCTTAGTTTGGTCAATTGCTTCACCGGCTTTCCAAGCGGTATCACTGCACACACCGCAAACTCCCGAGGGATATTTAGAAGCTTTTGAATACTGAGTTCTTCGGCAGCGGCAAGGGTGGTGATCGTGCCCCCGTACCCGGCTTGGCGTGCTGCCATTAAAATATTCCATACAAATGGGTAAATCGATGCGCCACTAATAATTCCGATTCTGTCGAGGTACTGGTCAGTGGAAGCGACCACCCTTAAGTCTACCGTTACCACAAGCAAAACGTCGGCTGTTTTATATGGTTCCATTAGCCTAGTCGGTGCTGGCGTGTTTTGTATATCGTTCAGAGTTACCTTAGTCGGGGAAATGGTATTCCATGGACTTTCTCCTGCTTTGGCTTGTGCTTGATAACGCTTCGCAGCCGGTTCCAGGAGTTTGATAAATGCTTCCCGTGTCTCACTTTTACGAACCACGATCAGGCGATTGCCCTGTCGGTTCCCGCCGCTGGGTGCAAAACGAGCGTTCTCAAGAATTTCATAAAGTATCTCATCGGGCAGCGGTTCGCCAGTGTACTCACGGGCCGCGAACGTTGTTCGCATGACTTCATAGAGCTCCATCTGTTATTCCTCTCGCTTTAAGAGATTTAGCAATGACAGCAATGGATGTGGGGATCCTTAAATTACACAAATGTCATATGGAAACGCAGAAATTTATCTTTAGAAAATCCAGTCGTGATGTGTGCAGGAATTGATTTCGTCGTTTCAGGTGCTGTTAGTCGAGGTCACCTTGACTAACGTGGGTTTCCCGATTTGTTGTCTGTTGTAATGCTTGCTGGGCTCGTCTCAAAGCTTCGTCAAAGCGTTCCTCAAGCCAGGGATTCACTCCTTTAAGTCCGGCGGCTACCTTGATTGCCCAATCGATGTAGGCTTGTTTTTGTTCTGTGTTCCAGTTTTCGGGTGGGCTGTTGGCAAGAGAGCGGAGGTTTGATGTCTTGTCCGCAAGTTTTAGAAGTTTTACACGCATGTTTTGCGCTCTGGAATTTACAACTTGAAGATGTTTTCGGTCCTGCTTCGGAAGGCTTTTATCATCTGTTACGTCCGCTACAAGCTGCGCGATATCGTTATTAAATGTTGCTACTAACTCGTCTGATGAAGTTTCTGTGTCTTCTATGGTATCGTGAAGTAGAGCCGCAGCTATGAGATTCACGTCCTTTCCTTCTGTGGCGTCTGCAACTAGTTCAGAGACCTCTGCGAGATGGTTCACATATGGTTCTTTGGCTTGTCCTTTGCGTCTTTGACTTGAGTGGCGTTCTGCGGCAAATCTTAGGGCACGGGTAATCAAAACGGTATCGTTCACAAAAACTTCTCCTACCCCGGAGCAGTTGCTTCCGGGAACCTGAGGGTTACCTTTATTGTTTAAGGTCTTACGTAGAAAGATATTGTGCTTTCCTGTTTTCTATACAAGTCCCGATGTTAAAAGTGGCCTTAAGAAAAACCGGAGTGTGTGCGCAAATACGTGTTTTAGTATTCCTTGACAATTCGAACTAGCCAGTTGCTTAGGTATCTTATGACGCGTTACGTTTCAGGTGCTAACTTAACTTTTTTGGCTACTCTGGCACTCAAGCTTGGGCGGTACGGATTGTATATTTAAAGTGAAGCCACAGGCGATTGCTACGACGGGTGGCTGGGGAACAAATAATGCTGAAGAATATCATTAATTCGTCGATAGCGATGATAGCAGGCGTGGGCCTGTTGATTTCCGCCCATACCACTAAGTCTGACGAAATCTGGAACATGGCAACAGCTTGGGGCGGTGGGCCATTTTTGGAGGAAGATGCGAAGGGATACGCAAAGTTGGTGAATACACTGACCGACGGACGAATACAAATCAGTGTATTCCCAGGGGGCACGCTGGGGAGCCCGCTGAAAGTCTCCGATACGGTAAAGTCAAACGTGGTTCAGGTGGGACATACCTGGATGGGTTACGACTGGGGTATCCACAAAACGACCGTGTTATTTGGAAATATGGCTGGTGGTTTGAACCCGGAGGAATTGATTGTCTGGTTATACCAGGCGGGTGCTGCGGATCTTTGGTTCGAGTATCGCAAGGAGAAATTTGGGATTGCTTCTATTCCCTGCGGTGTGTTTCCAACGGAAATTTTCTTGCATTCGAAGAAACGCATTGAAACGCTTCAAGATTTGAAAGGTTTAAAAATGCGCACGGCTGGTGCGTGGGCGGAGATAGCGGGAAATCTTGGTGCATCCACTGTGATTTTGCCGGGCGCAGAAGTATATCCGGCATTGGAACGTGGGGTTATCGATGCAATTGAGTGGTCTTCACCATCCGTCAATCTCCCATCCGGGTTTCATAAAATTGCGAAATATATCATCATGCCGGGTGTGCATCAGCCGGGTGCCACAATGGAATGTGCTTTCAATATAGATGCTTGGGAGCGCGTTTCGGACCGAGACCGAGAGATGCTGCGGTTGGCTGGAAGGCTGATGATGCTGGACAGTTGGACGCGTTATGCCTTTAGGGATATTGCGGCTCTTGAGGCAATGCGTTCTGCGGGCAATGAGTTTGTGATCTTAGATTCGGAATTTATACGTGCTGCGAACAAGGCGGCTGATGAGTGGGCCGATGAACAGGCTACCAGGGACGTTTGGTTTAAGCGCGTTCTAGAGCATCGCCGAATTTTTCAAAAAGATATGGAAAATTGGCCAACATTTCGTTTCTCGATTGGCCGACGTTGAGGGGCACATCGGGCGATGAGAATGGGAGAGTTGCCAAGAGAGGTCGTTAATGAGAAGAATTTTAATGGTGCGGTCCGCCATCTTCGCGCAGCAGGTGTCCGGTTGCCGACGTTTCGTGAGTTGGCGGATCCCTCCCTTATTCCCGCCGAGGTCGTAGCGGAGGTCGCCCGTCACGATTCGACTGATCCGTCCACAGCAAACTTGTTTCGCGTCCATTGGTTCAACGGCGAAGACGGTAGCATGGTGGCGACCCCTGGTTTTGTCGTCCTCGGACGCGAGTTCACCGGTGTCGCGGCGCCCATTGCGGTGGTGCTTGGTGATCGATTTCCGATGATTGGTTCGCACAAGGTGCTCGCGGCGTACGCTTGCCTGGTTTCGCGTCTCATCACTGGGCGGTTTGATCCCGAGCGCGACCGAGCAATTTGGCCGTCGACGGGTAACTATTGCCGGGGCGGCGTTGCGATCGGTCGCATCCTCGGTTGTCGCAGCGTCGCAGTTCTCCCAGAGGGTATGAGCGTTGAGCGTTTTGAATGGCTGCGTCGCTGGATTAATCGGCCCGAAGATATCGTTCGAACGCCAGGCTCAGAAAGTAATGTGAAAGAGATCTATGACGCCTGTGACGAACTCGCCACAGATTCGAGCAACGTAATCCTCAACCAGTTTTCTGAATTCGCCAATTATCTTGCTCATTTCCGGTGCACCGGAGCGGCACTGGAAAAAGTTTTCCAGCGCCTCCAAGACGACGAACCGGAGCTGACACTCGCCGCTTTTGTTGCCGGTACTGGTTCAGGTGGAACACTGGCTGCCGGTGACTACCTGAAGGATGCCCATGATTCTCGGACCATCGCAGTAGAGCCGATCAATTGCCCAACTATGCTGTACAATGGGTATGGTTCCCATAATATCCAAGGCATCGGCGACAAACACATTCCTCTAATACAAAATGTCATGAATACGGATGCTGTCGCGGGTGTTGCCGATGACAGTTGTGACCACCTGAACGTGATGTTCAATACCGATGTCGGGCGCACACATCTGGTTGACCGGAGAGGGATAGATCCCGCGATTGTCGAAGAACTTCGACACCTTGGGCTTTCTGGCATAGCCAACGTACTTGCCGCGATCAAGACCGCGCGTTACTTCGATTTTACTGAAAAAGACCTAATAGTTACCGTTGCGACCGACGGTTCAAATCTCTATGACAGCGAACGAAAAAAAACGATCTCTAACAGTTTTGGCGGTGACTTCGATGCTATCGCAGCGGCGGAGACCTTCGCGCGACACCTAATTGGAGTCGACGGGGATCATTATCTCGAGACGGGTTATCGTGAACGCCGCCGTATCTTCAATCTCGGTTACTTTACTTGGGTCGAGCAGCGCGGTATCGAACTTGAGATGTTTGACCGGCGAGCCGACCAGCAGTTCTGGAAGGAGATACAAGAAGTGCTTCCCGTGTGGGATGAGATGATTGATGATTTCAATGCGAAAACCGGTGTGTGACGGCTTGGTTTCCGCGGTTCAAGGGAGATGACTACGTCGTGACCAAATCCTACATGGATCTACGCCACGCTACCGAAACGCGCGACCGTAGCCTGCGCGACAAGGTAATGTCGCTGGAGGAAGCGGCTGCACTAGTCGTCGACCGCGATCACGTGGCTCTAGGAGGGTGCACCCTATCCCGTACACCGATGGCGATGGTATGGGCGCTAATTCGTGCCGGGAAAAAAGACCTCATGGTCTCGCGCAGCATCACCTCAACCGAGGGTGATCTACTGTATGGCTCGGG
>CAJWOI010000188.1 GCA_913044255.1 uncultured Alphaproteobacteria bacterium | reverse complement strand
CCTGATATTCCTTCGATAGCTTATTGAAAGCCTTGATGTTGGCCATCGTGGGACGGCCCACCGTTCCTAAAGCCATATTGCCGGTAAACCATTTCGAGATCGCGGGCAACTTGAAAGCGGCAAAGGCATAGTAGGGAAAGCCCACCGCATCGACGGCGCCACGTTCCATCATTTGGTAGACTTCCGGGGATGGCACCGTGGTAGGCACCGCGCCAAGTAAAGCCATCGCCTTGGCCATGCCGCCACCGATCCGAACCCGCCGACCTTTCCAGTCCGACAAAGTTAACGGCGGCTTACCGGAACCCATGAATTCATATTGCTGCAACCCGCCGCCCATGACGAACATGGCGCCCCAGCGTGCCAAATCCTTGATCACCGCCGGATGCTTGTAATAGGCTTCTTCCACCGCCTGCCGTACTCCCAGGTGTGAGATCGGTAGGAACGGCAGGTCCAGACCACCCATGGTGGGGGTTTTACCCGGATGATAGAAGTTGCACATTACCGCCATCTGAAAAGCGCCGATTTTGATGCCGTCGAGATTTTCCTTGGGCTTGGATAGACCACCATAGTGAATTTTGATCTTGAATTGGTCCCCTGTTTTCTTTGCGACCTCCGCCGCCAAACCCTCGATGTTCCTGGTGGATGACCGGCTTTTACCCCAGACGGACAGATTCCAATTCACACTCTCCGCTGCCGCCAAGGACGTCATGGTGAACATCACGGTGGTTGCCGTCGCTGCCACCAACGCTGACTTTTTCTGAAGATAGAACGACATTTGATACTCTCCCATCTCTGTTGCGGACCACATTCCACCGGCCCGTATTTTTTTTGCCAAAAATCCTCCAAAGAGAAAATTTGGCAGTTAGAACAATAAACCACAGTGCATGCGGTAGTATTGTCTTCCTGCTATACTGTATTCTCCAGCATAGTCGTCTTTTTGTTTTGAAAATCGTTCGAGAAATGACTGCATGGATAATTCTCTCTTTCCTTTGTTTTTGTTCTCGTAATTAGCTGCTGTTCGAGTCGCCGCCCTGCAGCGTTAGGGAAATTGCCGCCGCTTCATCATGAACGACTTTTGCGTACTCTTCCTTTTTCGAAAACGCTCGGACACTGGGAGCACCAATTCCGATTGCAAACGAAACTTGCCCCGGGTGAGAAAAAACAGGTGCAGCGAAGCCGAATACGTCTTCAGAGAACTCTCCAGCTGATATCGCGTAACCCTTCGTCCTGATTTCGCGCAACCGCTCGATTATCGATGCCTTGTCGATTACTGTCGCTGCAGTAATCTGCTTCAAAGGTATGGTGTCGAGATAGTTTTCAATCCATTCCGGATCTTGCCATGCGAGAATTGCTAGACCTGCAGCAACACAATAAAGCGGACGAGTTGTACCGACATCAACGACATAGCGAATCGAGCGTGCCGACTCAATTAGGTCCGAATATTCCACTTCGCGTTTGCTCGCATCGAACATGCAGAACGAAACGGTCTCACCAACGGACTGTGCCACTCTTTCGAGTGCGGGCCGGATAGTTCTGATAAACGGATTGCGGTTAACCATGAACGTCAGACGGTATGTTGCCGAACCCAACCGGTACTTCCCAGCTTGGCTAATCAGGTAGTTTTGCGCCACTAAAGATCGCAGCAGGCTGAGCAAACTCGTCTTCGGTATACTGAGGTGTTGGCTTACCTGAGCCAGCGTCAGATTGTTATTGTTTTCAGCGATTAACTCCAAGATCCTGAGTGTTCGCGTCGGAGATCTCGGTCCTGACGCATCTGATCCTTCTGTTGCTACTGCCTCGCTGTTTTCGGTCTTCTTGCTCATTATGTCTCTCGACTGGCAACCCTGCGAAAACACACGTTCAGACCGGTATGAATTCCCTACACTCAGCTCCCATCGGAGCGTCCATAGGAACGCGGGAGCCCCAGCACATGTTCTGCCAGGCCGGCAAGGATGAGGTTCTCGGAGATCGGCGCAATGCGTATGAGCCTGGCCTCTCGGAAGTAGCGTTCGACATGATATTCACTGGCGTAGCCGAATCCGCCGTGGGTCTGCACGGCACGGTCAGCGGCCTGAAAAGCAGCTTCGCCTGCAAGGAATTTGGCGATATTCGCTTCCGTGCCGCAAGGCTGACCGGTGTCGTATAGCCAGGCCGCCTTCTGCGCCGCCAACTCAGCGCCATGGAGGCGCGCCAGCGAATCCGCCAGCGGCAATTGAATTCCTTGGTTCTCGCCGATAGGGCGGCCGAAAACGTGTCGATCCTTGGCGTATTGCGCGGCCCGGTTCAAGGCGGCACGACCGACGCCGATCCCCTCATACGATCCCAAGATGCGTTCCGGATTCAGTCCATCCAGCAGATGGTGGAAACCGCGCCCTTCCTGCCCGACCAGGTCTGCCGCGGGTACCGACAGGTTGTCGAAGAACACCTCGTTGGAGGCCACCGCATTGCGCCCCATCTTCGAAATTGGTCGGATGGTAACCGCCGACGGGTCCAGGTCGGCAAAAAATAATGTCATCCCATCCGTACGTTTTTTGCATTCCTCGAGAGGTGTGGTGCGCGTCAGCAGCAAGACTTTTTGGCTATCGCCTGCCTTGGTAAGCCAGACTTTTTTTCCATTGATGATATAGCGGTCACCATCCCGCACGGCGCGTGTGCTGATACGGGTAGTGTCGGTGCCTGCATCCGGCTCGGTCACGCCAAAGCAAATATGTAAATCCCCAGAGACAACTCGCGGCAAATATTTTCGCCGCATCTCTTCGCTACCGTGCTTGACCACCGGATTGATACCAAAAATACTCAGATGAATGGAACTCGCTCCATTGAAGCAAGCCCCTGAGGCAGCAACCTCCATCAAAGCTATGCCTGCCTCGGTAATGCCCAAGCCCGAGCCACCGTATTCTTCCGGAATCACCAGACCGAGATACCCTGCCTTGGCGATCGCATTATGGAAGTCCATGGGAAATTCATGGGCTTGATCGCGCTTCATCCAATATTCGTCGGGAAAGTCCTTCATCAGGCTTTGGATCGATTGGCGAATGCCTTCTTGTTCGGTGGTGTAAGCAAAATCCATGATTTGTTCCGATATTTCCCTGCAATCACAATGACTAAGCCACTGCCCCTAGGTAGACGGAAAGCTCGCCAAAAGCTCTTGCGCCGGCCCCACCATGCTCTCGCCCCTGGCTAATGTGCCAAGAGCCACCCTTGCATTTGAACCGTTATCGGTTCAAACTTTGACCTTATAGACCGGTATTCGAATGTCAAGGGTCTAATCGGTGGGACGATGCGCCCGTTTTTGAGTCAAACGGCCGTCGCTGCACCGATATCGGTGCTTTCCGCTTCGGATTAGCAGTTTGATTGCCCGGGCGGGACAAACGTATGTGCCGTGGTGCCCACTGGCGGCGGGGATAAGGGGTACCGCGCGGACGGAATTCGAATGCAAAAGGCCAACTAGATGAATGCAATCCCATCACCTTCTCAACCAAGCCACTCTGGGCCCCTTGAGGGCGTCAAGGTGTTGGACCTGACGGCGGTCTTGATGGGACCGTCGGCAACGCAATTCCTGGGTGATCTCGGTGCCGACGTTATCAAGGTGGAATCCACCGACGGCGACTCGACTCGAAATATCGGACCGTCTGGTGATGAAAAAATGGGGCCGATCTATCTCGGTCTAAATCGCAATAAGCGCAGCATAGTTCTCGATCTAAAGCAGGAAAAAGGGCGCGAAGCCTTCCTTCGCCTGGTCGAGACAGCTGATGTTGTTGCTTGCAATGTACGGCCAAAGGGAATGGAACGCCTTCGCCTAACCTATGAGGATCTGGCTGAGGTCAATCCTCGCATAATCTACGTGAGCATGATCGGATTCTCCCAGCGCGGCAGATATGCTCGATCTCCGGCATTTGACGAGCTGATTCAGGCAGCCATTGGCTTGCCCTGGACAATTGCCGCAAACACCAAGGCTGAGCCGCGCTATGTTCCACTCAACATCGCCGATCGTTCCGTTGGTCTCTATGCATTTGGCGTCATCACAACTGCACTTTACAACCGCGAGAAGACAGGGCGAGGTCAGCAAATCGACGTTCCGATGTTTGAAACCATGGTCCCGTACATATTAGGGGATCATCTCTACGGACATAAATTCGTACCACCGAAAGGCGACTTTGGCTATCCACGCATCATTTCACCCTCTCGTCATCCTTTCAAAACGAAAGATGCATATGTCTGCTGCACGATCTACCACGATCATCATTGGAAGGCTTTTCTGAAAATTGTTGGTCAAAGTGAGTTGTGGGATACCGATCCGCGCTTAACAACAATAACTACACGGACAGTTCACAGTGAAGAGCTGGGAAATTTTGTGAAGGAGCAATTGGCAAAGAAAACTACTGCAGAGTGGAAGGACCTGCTAACGGACGCTGACATCCCCGTATTTCCCGTGCACACATTCGACAGCCTTTTGGAAGATCCGCACTTGCAGGACATTGGGTTCTTCAGCGAGGTGGAGCATCCGACGCTGGGAACTATTCGGGAAACCGCAGTGCCCAGCGAATGGCATGGAACGCCCCCATCCAATTACCGGGCCCCTCCCATGCTTGGAGAACACAGTGCCGAGGTTCTATCGGAAATTGGCTATTCTACGGAGGAGATTGAGGAGTTGCTGAAACAGCCCGCTACGTAGAATGGGCCTGAACACCAGGGATTTTCATGGCATCAGGCGGGATAGATATGATGACATGCTGAAGCGTCGGCAACTCGTGCAAACGAGCCATTTATTACGTCGCGTTTTTCAAAATGGTGTTAATTCTGTCGATGATTTTTTTACTACCACTTCCCGGACCGAAAACAGCCTTCACACCAATTTCTTCTAATTTTGGGATATCTTCGGCTGGGACAATCCCACCTACAATCACAGGAATATTTCCTACACCCTCCTCTTTCATCAGGTCCAAGATCCGTCTGCACAATTCGTAGTGCGCACCCGATAGTAGGCTTAGGCCGATTACATCAACATCCTCTTCCAAAGCCGACCGAACAATCATCTCGGGCGTTTGTCTGGCACCAGTATAGATCACTTCAAAACCGGCGTCGAGTAGCATTTTTGCAACGACTTTAGCTCCGGCTTCATGTCCATCAAGCCCCGGTTTTCCAATTAGTACGCGCGCGATCTTGGACATTTATTTTCTTTCTTATACAACGTTTGGAGCTTGATATTCACCAAATACTTCTCGCAACTCATCAAAAATTTCCCCAACCGTTGCTCGAGCGCGGACGGCTTCAACAAAGCTGGGAACAATATTTTCTTGTTTACCTTTATTCTTTGCTTCTGCAACCCGGCGCACTTCGGCCAATGCCGTCATTGCTTGTTTCTGATCACGGTTCGTACGTGATTCTTTTAGACGATCGATTTGCCGTTGCTCGGCCTCCGGATCGCCTTTGAAAATATCGATTTGGGTTTCCGTCTCACGGATATGTTTGTTGACGCCAATGACAGTGCGTTCACCCGATTCGACTTCGGTGAACTGGCGATACATACCGTCAGACATTTCCTTCAAATAGAAACCGTTTTCAATGGCCGCAGCCGGACCGCCCATGTCTTTGACCTGCCCGTACCAGTGGTAGGCTTTCTCTTCGATCTGTGTTGTCAGACTTTCGACAAAGTAGCTGCCTCCCATGGGATCGGCGGTTTGTCCCACGTAGCACTCGTCATGCAGAATATTTTTTATCAACGTCGCTGTTCGTGCGGATTCATAGGTTGGCAAAGCCAGCGCTTCGTCATAGGCGGGAACAACGATATTGTCAGCACCGCCCAGCAGCGCCGCCAACACATGCATTGCTGTTCGCGTGATATTGTTCAACGGTTCTTGCGCCGTCAACTTGTCCCCCGCGGTGAAAACCGTGGTTCTCAGAGCCAGTATTCGTGGATCGTCTGTTTTTAGGTGCTCGCCGGCGATCTTGGCCCACAAGCG
>CAJWOI010000187.1 GCA_913044255.1 uncultured Alphaproteobacteria bacterium | reverse complement strand
TGGTGGACGCCTATCTGGTACAGGACTCTTTAGTAGCATTACTGGATCTTGAGATCGGTGGTTGGAAGGTCGGAGCGACAAATCCGAAGGCACAAAAAATGTTGGGGACGACTGAGCCCTTCGCGGGACGTATGTTTACGTCAGCAATATTTCAGAGTCCGGCAGAACTTTCTATGGGCGAGCTATTTGCACCTGGCATTGAAGTGGAGTTGGCATTTCGATTGGGAAAAAACTTACCGTCTGGGCGTTCTTACGGACCTGACGAAGTGGCGGGTGCCGTTGCTGCTTTGTATCCCGCGATAGAAATAGTTGATACACGCTATACTGGTGGACTTAAGGCAGGTATTTTCCAAATTATTGCCGACAATGGCGCTCATGGGGCGTTCATTTTGGGTGACGAACTTATAAATTGGCGACCCGTTGATCGCCTTGGGATTGCTGCAACGCTTGTTATGAATGGCGTGCCAGTAAGTAGTGGTGTGGGTTCCAATGCTGCCGGCGGTGACCCCTTGGAGTCTCTGGTTTGGTTGGCAAATAAACTAGCTGGCCAAGGTAATGGTTTGATGGCTGGAGATCTAATTACGACTGGTAGCTGTTGTGAGGCATTAGGATGGGCAAAGTCCGGTGATGTGGCGGTGGGAGCCTTCGCCGGCTTAGGATCGATTGAAGCTCAGTTTTCCTAGATTCGCTGTCGTTCGGGCCCGACCGCTAAGCTCCGCGGTGGGCAGAAAATTTCTAATACGGAGTTCTACGCAATGCCGCTTCTTAAGTCTCTAATTCAGGCTCAGCCGCTTTTGATTTCGTCATTGATTCAATACGCGGCACAGTATCATGGGGAACGTGAGATTGTTACTCGGACGATCAATAGAGATATTCATCGGACTACTTATGCAGAAGTTTATAAACGTACCCAGCAGCTTGCGAATGCCTTAGAGGCACTTGGGGCAGAGCCTGGAGATAGAATTGGGACGATTGCGTGGAATAGCTTTCGGCACCTAGAGGTTTATTACGCGACGTCAGGGGTTGGTTGCGTGTGCCATACTATTAATCCTCGTTTGTTTGTGGAGCAACTGATCTACATCATCAATCACGCAGAAGATAAGTTCTTGTTTGTAGATTCATCCTTCGTGGAGCTTGTAGAGCAATTGTCCATAAGTCTAGAGGGGGTCAAGGGCATTATCGTAATGTGTGACCAAGAGGAAATGCCTGAAACCACCTTGGACAACACGTACTGTTACGAAAGTTTGATTTCTGGTCACGAAGATCGGTACAGCTGGCCTATATTTGATGAAAATACAGCGTCTTCTCTATGTTACACCTCTGGCACCACGGGGAATCCAAAGGGCGTCCTTTACAGTCATCGTTCCACAGTACTTCATAGTTGGTGCGCTTCGTCTCCCGACACGCTCGGTATTTGCAACAACGACAGCCTGTTGGTGATTGTCCCTATGTTTCATGCTAACGCATGGGGTACTCCATATGCGGCTCCCATGAGCGGCGCTAAAATGGTGTTTCCTGGGCCGCACTTGGACGGAGAATCATTGTTGGAACTTATTGAGCAGGAGGATATTACCTGTAGCGCGGCGGTTCCGACCGTATGGCTTGGCATTCTCCAATATCTTAAAAAAACCAATAAAGGACTCGGGATTCTAGAGCGCGTTGCGATTGGCGGCACTGCCGCACCACCGATTATGATACGCACGTTGCAAGAGGAGTACGGGGTACGTGTGTGCCATGCTTGGGGGATGACGGAAATGAGCCCGTTAGGGACCACGGGTACGTTGAAGAAAGACTCGCTTTCTTTGCCAAAGGAGGAGCAATACAAACTACAAGAAAAGCAGGGTAGAGGTATTTACGGCGTCGAAATGAAAATCGTTGATGACGATGGGGTGGAATTGCCTCGCGATGGAGTAGCCTTTGGTAATTTGATGGTTCGGGGTCCGTGGATCGCCAGTGGATATTTTAAGAGAGAAGGCGGCGAGGTATTGGATTCTGACGGATGGTTTCCAACGGGCGATGTTGCGACTCTGGACGCCGAGGGCTATATGCAAATAACGGATAGGGCAAAGGACGTCATCAAGTCTGGTGGAGAATGGATTGGTTCGATTGAGCTAGAGAATGTTGCTATGGAACACGTTGGGGTTGCAGAATGTGCGGTAATCGGTGTGTCTCATCCCAAATGGGACGAGCGTCCGCTGTTGGTTGTAGTCCGTGAGGCGGGAAGTAAAGTAACCCAAGAAGAATTACTTAAATTTTTCTTGGGCAGGACTGCAAAGTGGTGGATACCAGATGACGTTGTGTTTGTGGAAGAACTGCCTCACACGCCCACCGGGAAAGTGCTCAAAACAAAATTGCGCAAAGATTTCGCTGCGTACGTGCTTCCCTCCCTATCGTAACATGTCTTTTTGCGCTGTTTGGAAATAGTCAGAATTATTGGATGGATGTATGAAATTTGTTTTTTCCATACAGTGTTTTCTGACATTACCGTGAACATTTGGATGAAGTTCCGAATATTGGAAATCCAGTCACTCGTCGTAGGCGTTTCAGCATGGGCCTTAATAACTGCGGCTGCCTGTCCCCTGTCGTCGTTTGCGCAGACCTCGGAGGAGCCAAAAGTGGCGCAAGACGAGGTTCGCGATTCATCCTTGCGACAAGAAAATGAATTGGAGGGAGAACACGAGAATGTTCCGACGGGGCGATCCAAAGAGTCTGTAGAACTACAAGTCTCGCAATCGGGCGCACCAGCCAATCAACCTACCCCTCAGCAGCTTTATGAAAAGGGAAGGGCGCACGAGGCTGGGGATGGTGTCTTTCAAAATGTGTCCCTTGCCTGGGTTCACTATCTTGCTGCGGCGGAACAGGGACATGTTTTGTCTCAGTATCGACTGGCGGAGATGTCGTACCACGGTATCGCGGTACCACTAAATTACGGTCGGGCTGCCGAGTGGTGCGAGCGCGCTGCTCTGGCAGGAGATCCCCAAGCGCAGAGGATGCTTGGGAGGATGTACACGAGCGGAATCGGTGTACCGCGCGACCCTCACCGGGGTCAGGTATGGCTTGCGAAAGCGGAAAAAGCTAGCGCGCAATCGGCTTCCAAGGAGGAGACAGAAGATGCGGTACCTAACGGTACACACAGTTCCGAAACACCTACTTTAATTGAATACTGTAAGTTCTATGGTATTCCAATCGTGCGCGCCGATCAGTCAACCTACATGTCAGACACTGCATGTAAGCCCAACCTGGAAGTAGTCGTCGTAGATCCTCTAACCGAGTTTGGTGAAGAGGTTTATGCGTTGTGGGAGAAGGTTCTGAACCCGGAACTACAATTTGGCATTCTCTCGCAGCAAAAGGGTTTGGAGGTGGTATTTGTTGCGGAGGATTCCATCCGCTTTTCTGAGAATTATGGCGTTGTCTCTATCTCGTTGCCGGTAGTGACATATGTTGTTCGTGTCAATTCGGCTGAGGGAACGCTTGGACCTTGGTATATTGAGATCCCAGCAATGGAGTACCAGGCGGTTCAGGGCGGCACGGATCAAATTTGGTTCGATATGAATCTTGAGAAAATCAAGGCTATTATTCGTGACGGAGGTGGTGGGAATGTGGGCATGGTATACTCTTCGGGTGTAGCGGTTTCTGCTCAATGGTCAAGGCCTCTCGAAATGGTAACGGGCATCCAAATGTCGTCGTCCGGCGTAGGAATTGCTGGCCCCAACGGAAATTATGTAGAAATTGACGTCTTTACGGTGCAACAAAATGTGACGGAAACGGACGACGGACTGTTGTGGATGAACAGTGCGCTAGAATTTAGCGACATGGTTGTTCATGACAAAAAATATGGTGTTCTTTCTCAATATAAGACCACTGTTGGCAGTTTGCTTTTTGGCTTAGATCTTGAGGGTTCTCCGGACCAAATACGGAAAGTGATTATGGAGGCTGTTAGCGTCTCTGAGGATGCCACTGAATTGCCTGAGCCTGGCTGGTTGCGTGATGAGGATGCTCTTTCAATGTTCCTGTCTTCACTAATGCGTTCGTTTTCGGGGCGGATGGAAATTGAGAACGTCAAGTTGGGCGAAGCGGATGTAATTGCCGGTAATACGGAGATGATTGCCAGTCTTGACCGTGGAATTATTTCAGCGGGTGTCGTTGGGCTCGATAGTGACGCTGCGAATTATGACTTTGAGATTGGGTTTGCCGGTCTTCAATATGAGGCGGACCCTACTGTCGCCGGGTTGGTGCCGCACTCCGCGAATATAGGCTTGGGATTTGTTGCTATCCCGATGAGGGCGTTGTGGAAGGAAGTGGTCAGCGCTCTTCGTGCCAACGCTGATGATGTTGGTGCCGATGCAGGTGGTATCGAGATCGATGGTGAAACGCTGCTTGGACTGCTAGAAGGCTCTGAGGCGCATTTGAATATTCTAGATGTCTCTGCCGCATCCGAGTCGTTTAGTATACAGACGAGTGGTATGCTCTTCCCTAAATATTACGGTGGTTCCCAAGACTCTGTAACCGGAAATTTGGTGGTAATTACTACCGGAATTGATGAGTTGCTCAGTCACCCATTGGTGGCACTAGTATCCCTAGGGTATCGAGAAGAAATTGCAAAGGTCGTGTCACTGGGTCGGCCCAATGGTCCGGACGGCAGTGATAGCTTGAGATTCAATCTTGTTCTGACGCCTGAAGGCTCGGTTCTGCTGAATGACGAAGACCTGTCAGGGCTATTTGTTCAAACGTTGCTGCCCGAGACAGAATAGGCAGTTGCCTATTCATTAACGAATTTACGTTTATATCTTGATACTGAATACGGATTCCTTCCAAATATGCTGGAAGTAGTGGGGAGGTTCATGCAGCGCTGCGTGTGGGGTCGTGGAACAGTCGGTTATTTCGGGCGCGTTCACGCAGGCCCTCGCTTGGGGCAAACCGTTTGCCAACTTGTTGGGCCATCTGATCGCATTCGGCGACGAACTCGGAAGTGCCAATCGTGTCTACCATGGATATAACGCCACCCGTGTGCGGTGCAAATCCCCAACCCAACACCGATCCGATATCGGCGTCTGCCGGAGAGGTCACTACATTTTCATCAAGGCAGCGCACAGCTTCGACCGCTTGAATATATAGGAGTCGCTTCTTCACCCATTCCGCACATGGCTGCTCTTTGGTGGGTTTTTGTGCAAAGTGTGTTGGCAGTAAAAGCCATAGAAGCTTGTTTTTGTCGGAGGGGTAGTCGTAGAAGCCTTTGCCGTCTTTCTTACCAAGTCGCCCGAGTTTTGTAACCATTCGGTCGATAACTTGAGCTCCTGGAGGATCGACATAGGCATTGCCGAGGTCAGCTTTAGTTTGAAGTGATACTCTATGTATGAGTTGAAGTGACACCTCGTCCGCGACTGCTAGAGGCCCGACCGGCATGCCAGCAAGACGGCCAGTATTTTCTATGAGAGCTGGTGAAATCCCTTCCGCCAACATTGCCATTCCCTCCTGGACGTAGGTGCCAAAAACGCGACTGGTGTAAAAGCCACGGCCGTCATTAACAACAATGGGTGTCTTCCCAATAAAACTGGCAAAGTCCATGGCAAGTGCCAGGCATGAATCCGAGGTTTTTTTGCCAAGAATGATTTCGACTAGTGCCATTCGATGTACTGGGGAAAAAAAGTGAAGGCCGACAAAATTCTCAGGACGCCGGCTTGTGTTTGCTAAGCTCGTTATAGGGATGGTCGAAGTATTGGACGCAAATACCGTTGTCGGTTTGACTACCGACTCGGCCTTGTGGGTAACGTCCACTTTTGTTTCTCGATCCTCATCAACCGCTTCAATCACCAACTGCACATCTGCGAGGTCAGAAAAATCTGTGGTGGGAGTAATTTTTTGTAGCGATGCTTCGGCCGTTTTGCGGGGTATATGTCCTCGCTTCACCTCACTCGCGAGCAAGTCCTGACAATGAGTTTTCCCACGATTTGCTTTATCAATGTTTG
>CAJWOI010000186.1 GCA_913044255.1 uncultured Alphaproteobacteria bacterium | reverse complement strand
CCGAATCGTCACCTTCCCCCTCACCGTTCCCATCAACAGCATCTTGGTCATTTTCCGTGTCGTTTGCATCAGCATCGAGATCGGATTCATTTTCATCTTCATTGGCAAAATCAAGATGCGCTATCATACGTCTAGTCAACTTGGAAAAATCGCTTTGTTCATCAATTGCCGCAGCCAGATCGTCGCAATCCGCACCTATTTTTTCTTCCAGCCATGGGCGCCATAGATCAACCATACCGGATGCAGACGGTGGTGGTTCTTCGCCCGTAATTCGCTGACGAACCAACAGGCGTACCGCCTCAACGACGGGTGCTTGATCACGTTCGCTAACCCGATCGAAACCTTTTGTGCGACACTGCGCTTCGAGCATGGCTTCCAAATTGCGCGCCACGCCTTTCATGCGCCGAGCACCCAACGCCTCACAGCGCACCTGCTCCACCGCATCATATATGGCACGAGCTGACTCCCCTGGGGGACATCGCGAGGAGTGCACTTTTACGTCATGGTGCCGCAAACGAAGCGCGAGTGAATCACCAATGCCTCGGACCTGCGCAAGATCTTGCGCAGTGGCATCGCGTGGAGGAAGCGGTAATTGCGCGCTTTCGCCATCCGTCATGGCGGCATTGGCACTAAAAGTAACGGTGAGCTCTGGTGCCCGGGCAATCGCTCGCACGGCCCCACCGACGGCTCGCTTAAAATTATCAGTACGGTCAGCCGTAGAGTTGCCCATTATTTAACTAACCAAGAGCCGCCGTAGCAGCTGACTCCGGTAATTCTTCGCCCATGCACCGCTGATAATATTCAGCTATCAATGGTCTCTCTAATTCGTCGCATTTGTTCAAAAACGTGGTCCGAAATCCAAATGCTACATCATTAAATATTTCCGCATTTTCAGCCCAAGTAATAACGGTTCTTGGAGACATAACTGTCGATATATCGCCATTTACAAAACCCGAACGCGTCAACGCCGCAACGTCTACCATCGCTGAAATCTCTTTCTTGCGCTTCTCGTAATTACTCGAACTTAACTTTGACTTTACAATTTCGACCTCTTCATCGTGGGCCAAATAGTTGAGTGTAGCTACAATATTCCACCGATCCATCTGACCCTGATTTATTTGCTGTGTCCCGTGATACAGACCTGACGTGTCCCCAAGTCCAATCGTGTTTGTAGTAGCAAAAAGGCGGAAGGCCGGGTGAGGATGTATTATTCTGTTCTGATCTAATAGCGTCATTTTACCGTCCACCTCTAAGACACGCTGAATGACAAACATTACGTCGGGTCTACCCGCATCATATTCGTCGAACACGAGCGCAGTGGGAGACTGCAGTGCCCAAGGCAACATACCCTCACGAAATTCTGTTACTTGCTTTCCGTCGCGAACGACAATCGCGTCCTTCCCGATCAAATCGATACGACTGATGTGACTGTCGAGATTGATGCGGACGCAGGGCCAGTTGATTCGCGCTGCTACTTGCTCGATATGAGTGGATTTCCCAGTACCGTGATAGCCTTGAATCAAAACTCTGCGGTTATGGGCAAAACCAGCCAATATTGCGAGCGACGTCTCCGGGTCGAACCGATACGATTCATCGACGATGGGCACATGTTCGTCAGACTCTGAAAACGCCGGAACCTCCATATCACTATCTATACCAAAAGTTTGGCGCACCGATATTTTGATATCAGGCTGACGAGCAACAGACCCATTCGGAGCGTCAGCAGTAATGATTGCGACCATGAATTAGTATCCCGTTTATTTTGAAGACGATCCAGCGTTGTTCATGCCGCTACGTCGTTTATAAGAAGATTGTACGCCTCCTGAATGGCGACGAATTTTTTCTCTGCGTTTTTGCTTCCACCATTGGCATCTGGATGGTGTCTCTTAGCCAATAACTTATACCGGGCTTTAATAGTCTCAATAGATGCCTGCTGGTCAAGGCCCAATTGTGCCAATGCCGCATCACGTGGCGTATGCGGGCGCGTAACTGCCTCAGTCCCAACAAGGCCCAATGGATCGTCAAAGCGGCTGATGTTCGGCCCAGCTCCTAGTGGCCAACTCGGGCGGTCCCAGACCGTGTCACGCCTTCGAATTTCCTCAATCTGAACCTCATTCAGCCCAGCAAAAAAATTCCATGTTTGATTATACGCGCGAACATGATCGAGGCAAAACCAGCGGAATTTACGGAGCTCCACTCGGGAACGGGGGGCTCGATACTCACCATCTAAATTACAACTAGGCCATTCGCAGATACGGCGTTCCGAATCGAACTCGGCACAGCACTGCAAGGCAGCAGTAAGACTGGGCTGGTTACGTGACATAGGAATAATATGCGCGACTTGCCTGTTACTGGCAAGTTGCTCAGATGCAATCAAACATTGACATCAGGCGCCCCTTAGAATGTAAATCTAAAAGTGCGTACAGAATTTGTAAGCAACGACAAAGGAAGTCATGTCGGTAGCCAAGACAATTGAGCGTAAGCTAACCGAACAACTCCGACCCCAATCGTTGCTGGTCGTCGATGAATCACACCAGCATGCCGGCCACTCCAGTGCACCCATAGGTGGGGAATCGCATTTTCATGTCCAAATTATCGCGGAAGTCTTCAACAATCTAAGTCGAGTGGCACGACAAAGACTGGTGTACCGGGTCCTAAACGCTGAACTCGCAGGACCTGTCCACGCACTGTCACTCAATACCGTGACACCGGCTGAGGCAACGGCGAATTCTTTCGGCCTTGACGCGCAAAAAAATAAATAAATACAGAAATTACGCCTCAACAACACAACCCAAACACGTCTTGATTTCATGAAATAAAGGATACCCTCCGGGTCTTTTCACAAAATTACAAAGTGCTATGCTTGTCCCTGATAGGCGAGGTATCGAAACATGATTCGCTACGAGAAACTCGACGGGCCGTTCGGCCGTTCCGTGTATGGCCTCGATCTTGCAGCCGGCGTTTCCGACGAAACATTTCGCAGTCTAACAAAGGTACTCTACAATCACCGCCTCCTTGTTCTTAAAAGTCAGGCATGCAACGTGGATGAGTATTTGCAGTTTGGCCGACTATGGGGCACACCTATACAGCATGTGGTTGATACCTCAAGGATGCCCGACTATCCGGATCTTCTCGCGGTAGGGAATCTACCAGATAAGGATGATTTAAGTCGCAATAGCGCCGCTTTTTGGCATACCGATCAATCGTACGAAGCTGACGTGGCAACCGCAACCATGCTTTATGCACGAAAAATGCCGGACGTCGGCGGAGAAACGCGATTGGTCGATACGAAAGCCGCATATGACGACCTCGACATTTCCATAAAGGAAAATATTGCTGGCCTGACTGCTATCCATTTTTACGGGGCAACATCCGGCCGGGACGGTGAACGTCGAACTCGGCAACTGACGGGCACGCAAGCCGCTCGGGTGCCACCAGTGCCCCATCCTCTCGTGCGTCCCCACACCGTAACTGGGGAACACGCTCTTTACGCCGTTGCTGGCACTGCATTCACCATTGACGGAATGGAGGAAGGGAAGGCAAGCGGTTTGATTGCTCAACTAAAGGAACATTGTCTACAAGACAAATATCTATATGCGCACAAGTATGCTGTCGGCGACATTGCAATTTGGGATACCCAGATGACCCTGCATTGCGCAACACCGATCGGTGCACCAACTACACCTGAGTCTGAACGACTATTGTGGAGGATAAGCGTCCGCGGCAAGCCATCAATTTACCAATGAGACCAAAAATTAACATTTGAATACAAAGTCTTACGTTAATACAGGGCAAATCTAGAGAGCGTAAATACAAAAAAGATCTGAATATCACTGCCGGAGCACTAATGTTGCAGTAACCTTTTGCTAACAAGAATTTTGTATTAATTGATGGGAGGTTGCGTGGGACGCGGTGAAATTCTCAATCGAGTGATGCGGTTCCCCTCTCTCTTTACAATCTCAAATTGGAATTCGTGGAATAGAAACACCTGACCAGCCTTTGGAATTCGTTTAGCCTCGTGAATCACTAATCCAGCAATCGTGGCAGCATCAACATCGGGTAAACGCCATTCCATAGTACGATTAAGGTTCCGAATCGTCACCGCTCCATCCACCGTGTACGAGCCATCTTTTTCTGGGTGCAGTTGCGTTACCAACTCGTCCGCCTCCTCGTCAATTTCGTCGTGCTCATCCGCAATATCTCCGACAATTTCCTCGAGAATATCCTCCAGGGTCACCATACCCATTAATGCCCCATATTCATCAACAACCAACGCAAAATGGGCGCGCCGCTTGCGGAATGCAGAGAGTTGGTCCGCTAAGCTAGTAGTATCGGGGACAAACCATGGCTCAGTTGCGAATTGCATCACATTGATACCTTGCAAATCACTGGTATGCATATTCACTTGGCGCAGTAAGCTTTTTGCGTGCAGGATACCAAGAACATTGTCCGGTGTGTCCTGCCAAAGGGGGAAGCGCGTGTGCCGACTTTCTACAACCTGTGCGACTATGTCCGCAGCGGGCGAATCAATGTTGAGGGTGATCATATCTCGACGGTGCACCATGACCTCTCCAACCTCGACATCCGCAAGATCGAGAACGCTTTTTAGCATGTCGCGGTAGTGCTTACGCATGCTGCCTTCACGGGCATGGTAATCAAGCATACCACGAATTTCATCTGCAACTGACTGGGTCCAGCTACTGTCTCCTCTCACACCAAATAGACCTAGAAGACGGAGGACCAAGGCCTGAATAGCCTGCGTGATTGGTGCCAACCCGGCGACTATTGGGCGTAAGATTGGGGCCACCTTGAGTGCCATTCTATCCGCCTCACGGATCGCATAGGTTTTAGGCATAACCTCCGCAAAAATTACCACGAGTACTGTCATTACCACGGTAGCGTACGCAACACCGGCCTCTCCCACGTAGCGGATCATGAGCCCCGCAGCCAAGGCAGACGCAAGAATATTTACTGCATTGTTCCCAAGTAAGATGGCACCAATCAACCGTTCACGCCGCGATATCAAACGCGCCGCCAAATTCGCGCGCCTATCGCCTGCCATCTCCAACTGATGTATGCGTGAACGACGCGCCGCTGTAAGAGCCGTTTCAGAACCAGAAAAAAATGCAGATAATAGAAGCAATATGGCTATAGACACCAAGGTTAAAAATACGCCCATAGTCATGGCCTGCGATTCGCCAAGCGACAGCAAGGCAAGAGATGATTCACGAGCCTAAACAATCCAAAACTACCATCGGGTGAATCACCTACGTGCAACCTTCCCAAACTTACGTCCCCTTTCTAGCGGCCACCAATTTATCTTCCAACGTATGTCCGGAGCACGCCAAGAATATCCGCCTCAGTTGCCTCACGGCACAGAAACGCCTCGCCAATGCCGCGTGCCAGAATCAGAGTTTGTTGCCCCTTTCGGATTTTTTTATCGTGCATCATGTGCGCCAACAACTGCTCGGACCTCCATATATGACCTTGCAAGACAGGAAACTTTGTAGGCAAGCCGATAAATTCAAAATGTTTCCGTACGCGCTCTAACGTTGAAGCCGAGCAAAAGCCTAGCCGAACAGACAAATCAAAGGCCAAAATAGTCCCAATAGCAACGGCCTCACCATGCAGTAAGCGTAAATCAAAATCCACCTCCGCCTCAAGAGCATGCCCAAAAGTGTGGCCTAAATTGAGCAATAGTCGCGCTCCGCCCTCTTGCACATCTCGACCAACGATATTGGCCTTGGCCATACAGCAAGTAGTGACTGCATACTGGCGTGCCACGGAGTCGCCTTCAATCAACGCTACACCATTTGTTTCAAGCCAATCGAAGAATGACCGGTCGCCAAGCAGGCCATATTTAACAACTTCCGCGTAACCGGCCAACAACTCGCGCTGTGGCAAACTATCCAGCAAGGACGTATCGGTCAAAACAAGCTTGGGTTGGTGGAAACTACCAACCAGATTTTTTC
>CAJWOI010000185.1 GCA_913044255.1 uncultured Alphaproteobacteria bacterium | reverse complement strand
TCCGGATTACCATAAAGTGCTCTCGCAAGCGCAATTCTTTGCTTTTGGCCACCCGATAATTTAAAGCCTTTGTCTCCGAGAATAGTGTCGTAACCCAGCTCCAGATTGTCGATAAACTCATCGGCGTGTGCTGCCCTAGCCGCGGCTTTTACCGTTTCCAAAGAAGATGTTTCGCGGCCAAAGCAAATATTGTCCTTAACGCTTGCATTTAGAAGGAGTACATTCTGCTCTACGACTCCAAGTTGTGCCCGCCAACTCTTTACATTAAGAGCGGATAGATCCAAGCCATCTACCGTAATGGCACCGGAAGTAGGCTGATGTAGGCCTGCCACCAAATCTGTAATTGTTGATTTCCCGGCACCCGATGCCCCAACAAGAGCAACGGTCTTACCCTTAAGCAACGAAAACGAGATATTAGTGAGAACCTCGTTCTTTGAACCGGGGTACTGAAATCCGACCTCGTGGAATTCAATTCCTTTTTCAAAACTTTGAATGTTCTCGCCATGGAATTTCTCAAAACTCTCGTCGTCTGCGCGAAGAAATTCCCCAAGAATCGAAAGCCTAGGAAGGAGTTTTGCTAGCTTGGCCCTAAAATCATTAAGAGCTTGCAGTTGAGGCTTCAAACGGTAGAACACCACTACAAACACGAACAAACTGGGAATAGCCGCTGCTGCGCCGTCTCCCGCTAACGCATAGCCCGCAACCAGGAATACCCCCGCTCCAAAGACCGCGAAAAACTCAAGTGATGGCTTGATGGCTGCATCGATAATAGTCGCCTTCCTTTCGGGTATTAATTCTGCCTCGCGCGCTTTTTTTATCATCTCCCGGGCCGTGTCGGTACTATTGAATAGCCTCAATAATCTGGGTGCGCTCAATAACTCAACAGTCCACCGCCATAGAAAAATCTTCGCTGACGCCGCTTCTGTTGATAACTTCTTAATTTTTCTAATTGCCCTGGATAACGCAAACCACATCAAAACTACCGCAATACCCCCAACGATTGACATCGGCACAGAAACCCACAACATCAATCCGACATAAACAATGAACATCAATACAGCCCGCGTCGTATTACTGGTCAGGTCTACTACATCCTGTGCGCAACTCGATTGATCAATAAAACTCGCGAGGCTTCCGGGTGGATATTCAGAGATTCTTGGATAACTCAACCGCATCATGTGGGCCACTACTTGTTCCTGAGTGCCCAACCGAACTTCCATTGCCAGATATATTTGAGCAGCGGTGCTTAAATATATCAATAAGCTTTTAAAGATTTGGACAATTATCGCAATACCTACGAGTGCTAAAAAGACGCCAGATGGACTGTAGCGCATCAACAATGCATCTAAGACGATCGATAACTTGCCAAACGCGCCCGTAGATAGCGCCGCTTCTTCCCCTACTAAAACCGAGACTGCCAGGCCGAGTATTCCGATAGTGCCTCCTTCAAATACTGCAGCAGCTGTGCTTGCTACGACCAAAACAATTAACAGTCTTGGACGGCCAAGCATTTGCTTGACCGCGTGATTTAATCCTAACTTTTCATTCGCACTTAGGTGAGTAGTCAACCCGAAAAAGAGTTGCTTTAATGCGGTGGGATATGGTGAAGGCTTAGTCATTTCAGCAGATCATTTATACCGAGATACCGATTGGCACTCTTAGGAAGTTCGAGCTGTAACATCTTTTATCACTACCCCTGGCGGAGATACGCTTGACCCCGAAGTCCACGCAGTATGATAAGGGGATCAAACCTCGCGTTGCGCTAGGTACTGCATACACATATGTCCAACAATTAGCTGAAGGTCTTCTGAAATTTGCATATCATCGATTCTAAAGTGAATAGAAGTCTGGGCTAAATCGACACAACGACCACCTGAATAGCCCACTATGGCGAATGTCTTCATTCCAATTTCATTTGCCACCTCAAGGGCTCGTACAACATTTGGTGAATTTCCACTTCCAGATAATACTAGCAGTAGGTCTCCTGTGTTCGCCTTTACCAACAACTGCTCGGAAAATATTTCTGAGTAGCCGACATCATTTGCCAAGCAGCTAATAACCGCAGGATTAGCCGATAAAGCTTCGACTTTCATTCCGGATACTTGAGTATTACTGGCGACTCCGTAGAGATAATCGTTTGCTAAATGAATCGCGTTACCAGCACTACCGCCATTTCCGCAAAGAAATAATTGTTTGTTCTCCTGCCATACTGTAAGCATAGCCTCCGCAAGGTTTTCGACCTCATTCCATGTTTGATTAGCAATTATCGCGCAAAGATTGTCGGCATATTTCTCAAATATAGAATTCATTGATCACAAAATCCTTATTTTCCTAAAAAGATAGCTCTTTAGGAGGTGGTCCATACTTGATTAGTCAGTTGTTCAAACAACAAATTATATCTTCTCACTCAATCACTGAACGATAAAAGTAATCATGCATGTGTGGTAGCAACAAAACAAAGGTGATTGCCTTCACCGGACTCTCACCAGTTTTTCGTTTTAGTTTAGTATAAGCATCTAATCTAACCAGATGAAGGCGAGAATTCCGTCCCTGACCCGAACCAACAATATGACGCACCTCGGTGCCTTGAAAGCCCAACTGTGAACTGCTTTAGACAATTGGTAAAGGCCCATGCTGATACAGAACCATCACAATAACAGACATTGTACGAGCTTAACTTGATCTCCAACAAGACAGTCACGGTTGTTTTACCGGCATTTAACGCAGAAAAAACGTTAGAAAAAACCTATCGAGAAATTCCCTTCGATATCGTAGACGATGTGATTTTGGTCGACGACTTTAGTAGTGACGAAACCTTCTCTCTCGCCCAAGACCTTGGAATTCCACACCGCATCGAACATAGTCACAACGTGGGCTATGGAGGTAACCAGAAAACTTGCTTTAACCATGCACTAAGTTTACAGGCCGACATCGTTATTGTGCTCCATCCCGATTACCAATATACACCGAGACTAATTCGTCCGATGTGCCAACTCATTGCAGATGAAGTGCATGATGTCGTGTTGGCTTCACGAATTCTTGGTGGCGGAGCTATCAAAGGTGGTATGCCACTATATAAGTACGCTGCTAATCGCCTACTCACTGCAACACAGAACTTAATAATTGGACAAAAACTTTCCGAATACCACACGGGTTATCGTGCCTATAGTCGCCATGTGTTAGAGAAAATAAACTACAAAAACAACAGCGATGGGTTTCTGTTCGATAATCAGATTCTTTCACAAATATTTCTCTCAGGTTTTAGAGTAGGAGAAATTTCCTGTCCTACTTTATACGATGAAGATTCTTCCTCAATTAGTTTCTTGCCGAGTCTATCGTATGGTTGTGGCGTCCTTATCACTTCACTGATGCACTTTCTACAAAAGATGAAAATCTTCCGATTTAGGATTTACGACAAGACTACCAATTAATTTTCAAATCATGTACGAACCAGATTCTCAACCGCTCTAATCAATTCTTTCATTTACTACGTCATCACACCCCTGCAATCTTCTGCACCGGTAAAGCTTTAGACTAGATAGCTATTGATCCCAATTTTGTCCTATGGGTGAATGGTCTCAGTTTAGGGTTCCTTATAGCAATATCGGAATTATTTGCTAATTCTCTTCGCACAACTGTCGTTTGACATCAAAGCAAACTAATCTGACGTCCGATGCCGGAACATAAAGATCCCTTTTGGGGAAATCATTAAATGTATCCCCAGAACCGCCTGGAAGGCGAGAATGGCCATGATAGATAGTCGATACCGATGTTCATAGGTAATTGTAAACCAGCCTGCGAATGCGGCTATCGATATAAGCCAGGATGTCGAGAATAGTATAAGACTTCTAATCCTTGGATCTAAAGCTTTCTGCGAAAATGCTATCCAACAACCTACAAAACCAACATACCACGGAACAAAAAATACGGACGACAGAATTACATGTCTTACACTCCAATGCGATGGGAAAAATGAAAAGAAAGTCACAAAACGTTCAAGTATTGTGCCCAGTCGAACCCAATAACTTTCTGTGCCAGAGTTATAGGTACTGAAAACACCATCAATTACTTGACCCGTTAATTGATACTCCCAAAGGATTCCATCTTCAGTCGTAATCGGAGTGTAATTTGGCCCAAATATAAGACTCACTAAAAGAAACGAAAGCAATAATCCTCCTACTACAAAACCTATTACCGCAAAACCGACTTTAGGTGTTAGCTTACCAACTTGGCTTAAGCTACAAAGAGTCACCAGCCCCAATAAGAATATTGCTAATCCATGCGGTCGGCTAAGACCCGCAGCTAACAGACTAGCCAATGAGGTCAGAACAACAAAGGGGGTTGGAGCTCGAAAAAATGTTGAAGCTGTTATAACAAACGCCAGGGTGGCAGTGAAGAAAAATAAGGAGTCCGAAAGCGGCCAGTTTACCCTAATTAAGACATCCACCGAGAAAGTGAGTAATAAAGCAACAGCTAATGCCAGTGATATTTTCTTTGTAACCAAGCTAGTGAGAATCGAAATGCTCGTGATCGCCAGTGCATGAAAAAATATGTTAATGACTGCTATCGCTAGAGCCCAGTTTTGCCCATAGTGACTTACAATCGTGGACAATAGCCACAAATATGTTGTGTACAGGCGACACCAGGGCCTGTGAAAATTTTCGTACAACGATTGAATAAATGTACCCTGTTCAAGGAACAACTCGGCACAAGCCATAAACGTTTGACTATCAACGCTACTTTGCACCCCCTCAAATAATAATGGCAACGTGCTCACAATCGCCGAAAACGCGAATATAAGAAAATAGACTATGCCCTGAAACACTGCTGATCTATTTGAATCCAGTCTATTTAAAATGAAGTAGAGAAACATACTTTTATGATTATTAGTAATCATCTCGAGCCCCAGGTTTAGAATATCTGGCCGACTGCTCACACGGGTCTCCACGACCCTCTTTATCGTAGCAATAGTAGACCGGGTAACATCATGACAACGTACTGAGTACTACTAAATAAGGGACCCTAAAAACCATAAAGCCAATTCGGCCCCACCAAGACATTGACTGCATTAGGCGCAAAACCATACGCGACAAAAACCACTGCGCCGCCAAGCCTCACGCGTGTCTTGTCAGATTTGAAAGCCCATACCAAAAAGATAATCTCGATTGCCCAAAAAAGAAGCATCACTCTTGAAAATATCTCCGGGTAAATGATCAAAGGCAAGATCAATACAATTGTTCGGCGTCTTAACGATCTAATATCATTGGTTACTGATTCATTACGCTTTGTTCTGCCTATAAGGCATTCTGAAATCAATACCAGACCGAATATCATACAGCCTTTAAGTAATACGCTTATTCTCTCAACAGAATTAACTAAATTAAATTCATTGGTCTTAATAACATAGGCCTTCAGATCATCGAGCAACGGAATATCCAGATTAAACATGCCAGTCACCATAATTGACTTAATCAAGATAACCAGCATGATTCCGCTTATTAACGCGAACGTTTCGGGGTACGATAATCGGAAAGGATGCACTTCTCCCGTCGCATGATTGTTTTTACTGACGCTACCCAGCATTACCAGGTATATGCCGATCATACCCAGGATGGGTGACCACTTATGGAAGATGCCAGATAACACTACCAGGATGGCACTAACAAAATAGCGACGTGAAGCCATCGAACCCATCGCCAGGATAACAATCGCCAAACCGAGAAACTGGCGCAGGGAATTCTGGCTACCCAGAATAAAAAACACCGACCCTAGAATAATTGCCGCCGCAGGAAATAGGTGAATTGCTCTGAAGTAGGTTTTACTATAATCGCGAATACCAAAGGATCGCACGCCAGCCAACAAAACCATGAACCCTAAACCCATAATTAGGATGATCATCGCATCCGACCTCGGTGGGCCCCTTTCCCTAAAGTCACCAAAATCGGCATCAAGCCGGGGCACAAGACTTCCTG
>CAJWOI010000184.1 GCA_913044255.1 uncultured Alphaproteobacteria bacterium | reverse complement strand
GTCGACAATTTTGGGGGAAAATTTATGGCGACGAGGAATTTATGGCGTTTGCTGCCAAATTTCGCCCGCTTTTACAAACCCAAGAAAACAAGTTGTTGTTGGCAGCTCCCTGGGGGCCACACCCGTAGGGCTATCGGTCTTCTAACGAGACGTTTTCCCGGAGTTGGCGTGGCACGTAAATCGACCGATGAGAAACTCTAGTAACTGGCTCGGTATCCCCCGCAGCCACCAGCACATCAAGGTCGACAAATAGATGGCCTTTTCGGTCAAAATTATCCGTAACTATCCCCCTTGTCGTGAAAGGCTCGTCTACCCTCAAAGCACGTAGATTCCAAATCCAACTTTCCACGTGAATCCAGGGCCCTAGCACAACATTCTCGCGTAAAATCAAATTAGCCCTTCGCAAAATGTAACCCGGATGCACGAGACCTTGATCCCTGTATATGCCTAAGCTCTCATGAACTGACGCAAGATAATTATCGTGTCCCAAGGCGGCAGGTTCATCATCACGAGCACCGAGTACAGTGTTGGTAGAAAGTGTAAGTTGGCTCGCAGCGGAGCGCTGGTCAGCCTTGGGCATAGATGCTTTCTCAATTTTCGTTTGGGGTGCAGCCCGGGGTGCCTCGATCATGGCTTCGCCTACGCCACAGACCTCCCCACGGGCGTTCGCCTCTACAAGCATTTTCCCCTTAGATCCAAGTGATCCCGTCACGCACGTTTTGTCATCCTCATAAACAGGTTTGGCCAAACGTACATGCATATAACCATGCTCCAACCATTTCCGTCCCCAATGAAGCACCGGCGCATGTGCCATGTATGCGTACACATCAACACCAGGAACCAAGGCGCCGGTAAAGCCAAATTTCTGTGCAATTTTATCGTCGTGGATTTTGTTGTCCGAGCCGTGGCCAGTATTGGATGCAGTCACCAAATATTCAGGCAAAAAACTACTGGACATTATAGTTTTATAACTCCTCACGGTAAAAAACACCGTCGCGCTCTAGACGCTCTATATCTTCAGTTGAGCAGCCGGCTTCCGAAAGGATCTCGGAATTGTCTGCTCCTAGAAAGGGTGCCAACGTGGCAACCTTCGCCGGAGTCCTATCAAAACGCGCCGCCGGCCTTGGTTGCCGAACTTGCCCCAATATTGGGTGATCATGAATCTCAACTACTTCATTTTCCCGAACTTGCTCGTCCTCAAGAACCGACCAACGGTCTAAAATAGGGGCACAAGGGACGTCCTCTCCCTTCAGCCGATCCAAAATTTCGTCACTCTTCCACTTAGCCAACTCATCCGTAATCATTTGCCTCCGTTCCGTCTGATTTCGAGAACGGTCCGCCGGCGTCTTGTACTTTGGGTCAGCGATCAATTCGTCTCGCCGCAAAGCTCGACACAGCCCCGCCCATTCAGAATCGGCTACAGCTGCAGCTGTGATATATCCATCAAGGGTCTGGAATACCAAATCCAATCCCATTTGTGCCCGCCCAGGATCCACCTCGTTGCCAACAAAATTAAGACCGGACATCCCTTCCGGCCAAAGGAATGCAATCATCGTATCCAACATGGCCAAACGTACATGCTGGCCTTCACCGGTACGTTCTCGATTCAGTAGCGCGGCGGTAATTGCCTGGGCCGCGGTCACTGACGTCGTCTTGTCTGGAATGACGGTTCGTACCATCTTCGGCTGTCCACTTTCACGATCCCGTTGTATATCAGCAAGACCAGAAATAGCCTGAATAATTGGGTCATAGACACGTTGACCGGAATAAGGACCAGTTTCTCCGAAACCACTAATAGAAACATATATTATTTTTGGTTGTAGCCTTCGTATTACATCCTCCCCCAGTCCCATGCGTTCGATGGCTCCTGGTCTAAAATTTTGAACCAACACGTCCGCATTAGCCGCAAGTTTCTTGACGACCTCCAGTCCCTCAGTGCGCTTTAGATCAACAGAAAGAGAGCGCTTGTTGCGATTGCATGACAAGAAACCCGAAGGCATACCACGGTGTTGAACACCAGTCTTGCGCATGTATTCACCACCAGGCGGCTCAATTTTAATTACGTCAGCACCTTGATCTGCAAGCATCATGGTAGCGACCGGGCCGGAAACCATCGTTGTAAAATCAATTATTCGAAATCCTTCTAGAGGTCCGGCCATTCATCTAATCCTTTTCGCAAAATCTGGTCGCCAATCATTTACGCCGAACGGAGTACTGATTTTGGGATACCATTCGGGAAATTAACCGCAAACGCATCCGAAAATCTCGGCCTTTTATGAACTTTCTCCCTATAGCTTCGCATCAAGTCCGGCAGATCAATTTCGTAAGTGACAGCCCAATCAAGGCAAGAAGTGAGGAGAATATCTGCTATAGAGAACTGGTTCTCCATTAGATAGATAGCTCCGTTGTTTATACGTTTACACGCGGCTCTAATTTGTTTCTTGAAATACTCTTCTGCCGATGCAACCGCCGTTGGTTCAGCGCCATAGATATCCTTAAGACTGTCATGGCGACGGATAAGATAAAGGGAATGAGCATCAAGTTCAGTCATAATGAAATAACACCACTCATTAAGTTTGGCCCGCCCCACTGCATCCTTGGCAACAAAGAAATCGTTGGGCAAAGGAAAAGTCTCAGCCATATAGTGGATAATGGCCGCACTCTCGGAAAGAACTATCGGACCATGTTGGAGCACAGGGATTTTTTGTTTGGGGTTTAATTTCGTAAACACTTCAGTATGGGTCTCGCCGGACCGTGCACCAATTGGCACAACTTCGTAATCCAGACCCAACTCCAGAGCCATCCAGTGCACCCGCATGCACCTCCCAGTTTCTATACCCCATACTTTAATTGACTTTGAACTATTTTGGTTCATTTTTGCCCCAACCAAGTATAATTACTCCCTATTCCCTTATGTTAACGGTACAGAACTTACATTGTGATCGAAAGCTCTGCGCGCACGAACGCGTGAAAACCAGTTTTCTAAATGTGATTGCTTCATCAATCGTTCATCAGCTCTCACAAGGGAAAACCACCGCCAGGCCTGAGCACCAATGGATATTTCCGCTAGAGTAAACGTATCACCTGTAATCCAGAGCCGGTCCTTTAGTTGATTATCTAGAATACTCCAAGTGCGTTCTCCCTTCTTGATGGCTTCCTCGATATCAGAGGCGCGTATGGCATCAGGTGTCCGAACTCGTCCCCAAAAAATAGTGGTCATGGGCGGCAGTAAGGTCGTTTGTTGCCAATCCATCCACCGCTCGACGTCCGCTCGCATTGTGTGGGACCTCGGATAAATTTGTTCGGGTCCGAACTTCGAAGCCAGGTAACGGAGAATGACGTTGCTTTCCCACAACGTGAATCCGTCGTCCTCCACGGTCGGCACGACGGCATTCGGGTTGCGAGCCAGCATGTCTGGATCACGGGTTCGCCCAAACTCGGCCCCTGCATCTTCTTGGTCGTACTCCAAACCAATTTCGTCGCACAACCAAAGAACTTTCTGAACATTGTTCGAATTACGACGACCCCAGACCTTCAACATGAAATGTCTCCTGCTTCAACATAAGAACGGTAACACCCGTTCTCCCTAGCTGTACCGATAACCTTCAATTCTTGCCCATATTTCAGCATTCAGCAGCAGATCCAAAAAAAATCGCCATAAATGCGTAGGGAACCAACGACCACCAACCATCCGACTTGAAAAGAACACAGTAGTCAAATACTGAAGTACTCGTAAATAGACATAAACCCGACTCAACTCGTCGTAACAGAAGGAAAAGCGATGCACTTTGGCGTAATGATGTTCGTTACTGATTACTCGATGTCGGCCCCAGATCTTGCGGTCGCAGCTGAGGAGCGTGGCTTCGAATCCATGTGGATCCCCGAGCACACTCATATACCGACGTCTCGAAAATCGGCCTTCCCCGGCGGTGGGGAATTGCCCAAACCGTATTACGATGTAATGGACCCCTTTATTGCACTTGGTGCCGCGGCATCGGTCACAAAAACAATAAAACTGGCGACCGGAATTTGTTTGGTAATCCAACGCGACCCTTTGCAAACAGCAAAGGAGGTCGCAACCCTGGATCAAATTTCCGGAGGACGGTTTATCTTTGGCGTCGGCGCCGGTTGGAATCTAGAAGAGATGGCGGATCACGGAACCGATCCTCAAACACGTGGTCGCTTAATGAATGAGCGTATTGAAGCAATGAAAATAATTTGGGCAAACGACAAGGCCGAATACCATGGCGAGTTCGTAAACTTTGACGAGATGATGACGTGGCCCAAGCCGGTACAGAAGCCACATCCGCCAATTGTAGTTGGAGGCGGATTTCCACATGGAGCTAGGCGCGCCATCGCTCTGGGAGACGAATGGATGCCAGTGGGGGGCCGTGATGCCGATGTCGTCAACATCAAATCTCAGTTTCGGCAGATGGCGGCGGAAGCAGGCCGTGAACCCGATAGTTTGGGTATTAGCGTTTACGGCGGCCCCGGCGATGTTGATGGGAACAAGCGACTTGCGGACAACGGAATTACTCGTTCAGTTTTCCGCCTACCCTCAGAAAAAACCGATGCCGTGTTGCCACTCCTGGACAAAGCCGCAGATATTATGCGCCAAATCACTGGGTAAATAGCCGCATAGTTATAACGAAAAAAAATTAAGAAGCGACGGAAAGTTCACTTACAATTATAAGATGGGCTGCTCCTCCATCTCTGGGAAGATTGCGACCCGTCAAATGTTAGACCAGTTTACCAGATACGGTTCAGACAGGCTCGTTATTGGCTGGAATATGGATAAAAACGGAAAAGGAAACTAATGCGATGAATGCGCAACAAAACCGGCAAGTCCTTCTCGCTGCTCGGCCGGTTGGAGAACCAAAAACATCTGACTTCAACTTGGTAAAAACCGATATTCCTGCACCCGGTGATGGCGATGTTCTCTGCAGAACGATATATCTTTCACTGGACCCATATATGCGTGGTCGCATGAACGCTACGAAAAGTTATGCCGATCCCGTGGAAATCGGCTCTGTAATGGAAGGTGGGACAGTAAGTCGTGTAATCTCCTCCAAGAACGTGTCATTCGATGAAGGTGACATCGTGGTGGCCCGTACTGGGTGGCAGGATTACGCAGCGATACCCGGCGCTCAGCTGAGAAAAGTAGATCCGACACTCGCGCCGATCTCCACCGCTGTCGGCGTTTTGGGAATGCCCGGAATGACGGCGTACACAGGACTCTTGAACATTGGCAAACCACAACCTGGAGAAACGGTAGTAGTCGCGGCCGCATCCGGCGCAGTGGGAGCAATCGTTGGGCAGATCGCAAAAATCAAAGGGTGCAAGGTAGTCGGACTTGCCGGTTCCTCTGAAAAATGTGACTACGTGACGAACGAGCTGGGCTTTGATGCTTGTGTTAACCACCGTAACTCCGATTTAGCGGAGCAACTCTCTCAAGCGTGCGGTGATGGCATCGACGTGTATTTTGAAAACGTGGGGGGAATCGTATGGGAGGCGGTCCTGCCACTATTCAACATGCGCGCTAGAGTCCCAGTCTGTGGGCTAATCTCACACTACAACGCGACTGGCTTACCGGGCGCTCCCAATCGCGTTCCGGAGCTCATGTTCAAAGTATTGACGCATCGATTAACGTTACGGGGCTTTATCGTGCGGGACTACGATGAACAACAGGAAGAATTTTTGTCCAACACAGCAAATTGGTTAAAAGACGGAAAAATTCGTTACCGGGAAGACTTCGTTGATGGGTTGGAAAAAGCACCTGAAGCCCTGATGGGACTGCTCAAGGGAGATAACTTTGGAAAGCTGGTCGTACGAGTCTCACCAGACCCGACTTCCTAACAACCCAACACGGACAACGGATCCTCAAATCAAGCGGCACGGTCCTGCCGCTTGATCGCTGAAAGCTTATCAAGAATGGCGTTACGCTCCTGCTCAGCACTCTTGACAGCAGCAAGCTTCA
>CAJWOI010000183.1 GCA_913044255.1 uncultured Alphaproteobacteria bacterium | reverse complement strand
TCAGGTTATCAGGCGGCCGCGAAAATGATCTCGTTCCCTCGACGGTGGCACGGTGCTATGATTTCCGCGAACCAGGAGACTATCTGGGGAATGTCGGCTTAGGTCAAGCGACCCGCAACGGCTCCCGCCACTGGCGTCGCAATGTCGCCTACATTAGATGTCGTTCAATTCCCTTGGAGGGAGGTCGATATGGCTACGCTTATCGCCGATCATCAGCTTATCAACTTTGACGAGTGGTTCGCGCTTTTTTCCGCCAATCCCCCGCCGGCGATCGGAAAATGGCGGCTGCTGCGCGGTTCAGACGATCCAAACCGGGCGACTGACCGAGCGCGCATTGATCTGTCTTTCCATTACAGGCGGATCAGGTCCTACAGGAAGGTATTTCAACCCAAGACAGAAAAGCTGCTGTCCTTGTTGATCTCGCGGTTACGCGAGAAAAAACCTGCATTCAGATTGAAACCAGTGATGGGGAAATTGACCACTACCGGATCGCGATCGTGATCTCTCCCATTTTGACATGCATCGATCACTTCCGCCATCATTAAGCCTGCCATCGGCCCATTCTTGTACTGATTGCCACTCGTGCCCACCGCCATATAAAAACCGCCGAGATCAGACTTGTCGTAGATCGGAATCCAGTCGTCGCTTACGTCATAAAGATCGACGATGCCTTTAGCTTGCCCAGGAATTGGCAGGCTCGGAATTCTTTGCGCCAGACGGAATACCTGTGCCTGCCACTGTTGCTCGCTCACTTCCCTATTGAAATTATCCGGATCATCGACCCAGTCTTTGGGATCGCATTCGGGATCCTGGCTACCCACCAATAATAAATTACCGGTTTCTGGTCTGTAGTAACCGCCGAGATCATGATCCGATGTAACATGACCATGCTTTTGAAATTCGTAATCGTTTGGTGCTGGCACATAATGCACTTCGTGACGTAACGCGCGAGTATTGACCTTCATTGACTTGTCGACTTTCGCCATTCGGTTAATCACGAATGAGTGCGGGCCGGCAGCGTTGACAACCACCGGCGCATCGATCTCTTCGCCACCTTGCAATGTAATTCCGGTAACGCGCCCGTCCTGCTGACGAATGTCTGTCACTTCGGCTTTGAAACGGAAATTCGCTCCTTTACTTTCTGCAGCACGTTGAACATTATGAACTGAAAGTTGCGGATCATTGATGTAACCGCCCGCAGGTATGAAGATAGCTCCGGTCAGCGTCTTTCCCGTGGACTCCCCGAAGTGCTCGTCGCCGGGTCTGCGGGGCGGATAATAGGCGTTGACATCAAGATACGGATCCTTTTCTACAAGAGTATCCAAATCCCACTCTTCGAACGGAATACCGAGTTGTCGGTGATGTTCCAGATTCTTGGACAGATCGCGTTCTTCATGCAGCAGGATCAACAGTCCGGTCTCACGAAATACCGCGTAGCCGCGTTCATCCTCAACCTCGAGGTATTCAGGCCACTGCTTCCAATGCAGGTAACTTTCGTAAGCCATCGCGGTCCCTTCGAGTGTGGAGTAGTGGGTCCGAATGATGGCGCACGTGTTAATTGTCGAACCGGCGCCTGCGGCGCCCAACTTGTCTACGTTGAGAGTACGATAGCCTTTCTTCGACAGTTCGAAGGCGATGCTAGCACCGATGATTCCGGCACCAATAATGGCTGCGTCATAGGATTGTCTCATTGGAGTCCTCCAGTCCCTCTAACGAATCGTCAACACGATGCCGAGCAATAACGATTATAAAATATCCCATTTCGTTCAAACGAAGCCGCGAGTCCATGGCTTAGGCCCGAAAACATGCCACATAATGCCCCTGACCTATGTCCTTGAGTTCCGGTTCGTGCTGGCGACACTCCGCCGGTGCCAGCGGACAACGGGTGCTTAGGTTGCAGCCCTGCGGTGGATTCGCCGGACTGGGAGGATCACCAGTGAGAAGCTCCCCTTGACGCGCTTGCTCCAATTTCGGATCCGGTACCGGGATTGACCGCTACTGTACGCTGACACAACTGCAACTCGCCACCAGCGGCTTCCACGGCACGACGCAGCCATATCCCACTTCGGGATTCTTATCAATGTTGATAGTTCTATAGCCTTTGCGGGACATTTGTAGGGCAATCGCGCAGCCAATCACCCCAGCACCGATAATTACTGCTGACTTTGAATACCTCATTATTGTATACCTACTTCTTTGCTGAACCAAATAATGGTTTCTTCCATTGCCTCAACAATTTTTTCAATTTCAGATTTTCCGGCACACAATGGCGGTCCGAATTCAACGACCTGGTAAGTTCGCGCCAGCACGCCGTTCTCTCGCAATCGCCGAGTTACTTTCGCCATCATCTGCGCTTCGGGTGGGAACATGGCGCGAGTCTTTTTGTCCTGTACCAACTCTACCGCAGTGAGCAACCCTTTACCTCGAATGTCGCCGACAATTGGGTATTTCTTGAGCTCTTCAAGGCCGTTCAGAAAGTACTGCCCCATGGTGGCAGAGTTCTCCACCATGCCTTCAGTTTCCATAATTTCAATATTTTTCAACGCTGCCGCTGCTGATGCCGCGTGACCACCAAAACTGATCACATGATTCAAGCCGGATTCACGGCCTTCGGCGGAGTCAAATGGTAAGGTAATTTTCTCGCTGACCATAACCGCGCCCATGGGCGCATAACCACTAGTCAATCCTTTGGCCATGGTCATTATGTCGGGTTTAACATTCCAGTGCTCACTGGCAAACATTTTACCGGTACGGCCAAAGCCGTTAATGACTTCGTCAATGATTAACACAACGCCGTATTTGTCAGCAATCTCACGCAACCGCCGCAGGTAATCATCGGGGGGCAAATAAATAGACGCTGATGCGGGTATTGGCTCGGCAATAATAGCAGCCACGGTTTCCGGCCCTTCGTGACGGATCGTTTCCTCAACGGCATTGATACAGAACTCAGCGTAGGCCTCTTCACTCATGCAAGGGTCATGGCGATAAATATTATGATGAGGAACCTGAACACAACCGGGCACCATTGGTGCAAAAATTTTGCTGTTAAAGTCGTGACTAGCACCGGATATACTCATCGCAAAAAAGCTGGAACCGTGATAAGAACCTCGCCGACTGATTACCTTAGAGCGTTTTTGATCACCCTTTAACCACTGATACTGCTTGGCAATTTTTAGGGCCGTTTCGACCGCCTCAGTGCCGCCAGAAGTAAAGAACGCCCGGTGCAAATCTCCCGGGGTAATCTCCTTAAGCTTTTCCGCCAAGGCAATGGTCGGTTCCGCGGCAAAGCAATAAGGTGTTACATAGGCCAGCTTAGCGGCTTGTGTGGCCATTGCCTCGGCGACCTCAACACGACCATGACCAATATTGGTGACAAACGCGCCGCCCGACAGGGCGTCCAAATACGTATCGCCATGCACATCGGTTAGGTAGCAACCTTTGCCTTCAGTAAAAACCGACATTCCACCCGGTTCCCGTAACGCCTGCGGCGATGTTACGTGAAACCAGATACGCTCAAGCGCCGCCTGTTCAATTGGAAGGTGTTCTGACATAATATTTCTCTCTAAATTGGTTTACATCTGGAAGCAGACTGCACGCCGACTCCCCCTATTACGGCACGACTCTTATCACCTAAAGGCCGCACAACTTTTCTATCAATAACCTACTTACCTGTCAGGACAATTACGCCCGAGTTTCCAAGCCGAGCTTTTTCGATTCATATGAAAATAGCGCAGGCCAGCCACCTGTGTGTAAAAACACCACGGTATCACTTTGCCTAATACGCCCTTGTTTGATGTGTTCAATCAATCCGTGCATGCATTTTCCCGAATACACAGGGTCCAGCAAAATACCTTCAGTCCTGGCCACCAATGCAATCGCTTCATTACAGCCATCGGTCACTTCACCATAACCACCGCCAAAATAGCGCTCCTCAATATCCAGCGCTCCCGCCTCAGGCACATTGGCAAGCCCCAGTTGCGAGGCCGCGACCTGCATATCCTTAGGTAACTTTTCCTTGTAGTATTCTGTCGTACGACTCACACTGATGCCTCTCACCCTGTAGGGAAGCGCCATATTATGCTCGGCCAGCGCCAATCCGCAGTAAGTGCCGCCTGAACCTATCGCCACATACAAATAATCGGGATCGATACCCTGCCGCTTGAACTGCGTCAACATTTCATCACTGGCTTCAATGTAGCTCGCCATCCCTTCCGGGGTGGACGCACCCAGGGGTACCAGGAAAGGTTTGCGCCCCTCGCTGCGCAATTCTTTTTCCACATCCTCCATCGCTGTACCAAACTCCCAGCGCGGATTTGTCTCAACAAAATGCACCCGGGCGCCATAAAGATGGTCCAACAAAAGGTTACCCGACGGCTCACGGGATTCACCGGGTACGCCACCCAGCACCAACTCGACACTCAAACCGAGTTGCGCCCCCATGGCTGCGGCGATTCTCGCCAGGTTCGACTGAAATCCACCACAAACCAATAGCGTATCGGCCTGCTCCGCCAGCGCTCGACCTATCACGAATTCAAGCTTGCGTACTTTATTGCCTCCCAGACCAACGGCGGTAAGGTCATCACGTTTGAATAAAACTCGCGGGCCGCCCAACACCTTGGACAATCTGGGCGCCTCAATTAAAGGGGTGGGCAACTGCGCTAATGTTACACGTGGCAAACCTGCCACGCTCTCAAGCTGCTTATTTATCATTTGTCTCGCCGCTGCAACCTCAACAATCAGTTTTATACTAGGAGCCTGCGAAGGCCTCTGCGGATCCATTGGAACGCGGATCAGCTGCCCCCACCAAAGTCAAATCTGAACCGTGCCCGCAATCCCGGAGACTCGTTTGTTCGAGTCAGGCCGCTTGAGCCAACCGGGATTTTCCCATCTGGCTGGGTCGAAATTGGCGGCGTTAAATTAACGAACATACGTTTAGGATACGAATATGATTCATAAATGCAAGCAAATCTGTGGACCGGAAGAGAAAAGTGTTATTTTACAGGAAACTAGAGGATCCGCTAATTGACCGGTTTTCAAATTTGCTCAAACCTACATTCAAGGTGGCGTGGCTGAGAGGGATGGCGAGCCGGACTCGCTCCAGATCGATGCGACCCACCCTAAGGCCCACCGGACTGCTTACAGTCTGGCAAACAGGGCCCACTAGATTGGACGAACGAGAGGCGGCCTGAACTCCAAATTGCACGCGGTTTATCAACGGCAGTCGCAATCCCATCATCATGGCGCTAATGCCGGGCCAAGTTTCCGATCACATCGTTGTAAAGATCGTCTAGCCTGCGCTTCCCATTGCCATGACCCTGATCGGAGACAAGGGATAGCTGACCCATCAATCGGGAACCTGCGCTGCACATCTGTCCCAAATTTCCGAGAATGCCCCTGACGGCTTCTGCTACGTCAAGGTCCAGATCCGCATCGGCGAAGAGGATGTTCGGAGATCTACCGCCAAGCTCGAGTGTTACGCGTTTGTAGTTTGAAGTGGTCGCCTCTAGAATCTTGCGGCCGGCGGCGGCGACCCGGTGAAGGAAATATCGCCGACATCGGGATGCGCGGCGATAGCCGAACCAACCAAATCGCTCCCCGTCACAATGTCACGACACACGCTTGCATGGTCCATGCGGGGATTCATTTCTACTTTGCTTCGGCGGTCAGTAACCGGCAAGCGGGTCGAACAGGTTCACCGGCTCACGCCCCTCCATCAGACGCCAGGCATTCTCCAGTGCGATGTCGAGGGTCTGCGGCATGTAAAGGTCGACATCGTCGGAGGCACAGTGTGGCGAGATGAACAAGTTGGGTGTTTCCCATAGCGATGACGATGACGGTAACGGCTCTTGATCGAATACATCCAGCACCGCGCCGGCGAGATGGCCGGATACAAGTGCCTCGCGGAGCGCCTCATGATCCAGCACGTTCCCTCTCGCGAAATTGATGAGGCTTGCCCCACGCTTCATGAGGCTGATTTCTCGAGCGCC
>CAJWOI010000182.1 GCA_913044255.1 uncultured Alphaproteobacteria bacterium | reverse complement strand
CGCAGGAACACGACGACTTTCTCTACTTCTTGTTCGCTGACAAATGGCCCGTGTACCCGACTAATTTGACCGCCGCCCGCCATATAAAGCATATCTCCCATGCCCAACAGTTGTTCCGCACCCTGTTCTCCAAGTATTGTCCGGCTGTCTATTTTTGAAGTGACCTGGAAGCTGATTCTTGTGGGCAGATTGGCCTTAATAGTGCCGGTGATAACATCGACTGACGGACGTTGGGTGGCGATAATTAAATGGATTCCCGCAGCTCGTGCGCGTTGGGCAAGTGATTGAATAGCTACTTCTATATCCTTACCCGCGACTAGCATGAGGTCAGCCATTTCATCTACTACGATGATTAGTAAAGGCAGAGTATCCATTTCCAGAGGCTGTTCCTCGTATATTGGCTTCCCAGTCTCAGGATCAAATCCAGTCTGCACTGTTCGAGTAAGCCTTTCTTGCTTTGCAAGTGCGTCCTGGATGCGCTTGTTGTAACCGGTAATATTGCGGACGTTTAAGTTAGACATCAGGCGGTAGCGTTGGTTCATTTCCCTCACAGCCCATTTAAGCGCCACTACTGCTTTTTTGGGATCAGTAACGACCGGATGAAGTAAATGGGGGATGCCGTCATAAATCGCCAATTCAAGCATCTTTGGGTCAATCATAATTAGCCGACACAACTCAGGTCGCAGCCTGTATAGCAATGATAGGATCATGCTGTTTATGGCCACAGACTTGCCTGAGCCGGTGGTGCCAGCAACTAGCAGGTGAGGCATTCGGGCGAGATCAACGACAATGGGCACGCCACTGATGTCTTTGCCTAGCGCTAGCGGCAGCTGATAGCTCGCGTTTTCATAGTCTGCCGACCCAAGAAGCTCCCGCAAGTACACCGTTTCCCGGTGCGGGTTAGGAACCTCAATACCTATTGCATTTTGGCCAGGTACAACAGCCGCTCGTGCCGAGATCTCACTCATAGATCGCGCAATATCGTCTGCCAATGCTATAACGCGGGCTGAACGAGTGCCAGGTGCCGGTTCAAGCTCGTAACGCGTTACTACCGGCCCTTGACGCACCCGATTTATTTCACCGTGAACGTTAAATTCTTTGAGAACGGATTCGAGCAGACGGGCGTTTTGTGCTAGAGCGTTGTCGTCGAGTGCCGTACGGATCGGGCGTTCATCAGAGCCCGCCAATAAGTTTAGAGGCGGTAGCTCTGTTGTATCTTTCTCCAATCGCAGTAGCCCTTGGCGTTCGCTGGCTTCTCGAGCCCCAGCTCGTGCAGATGCCGGTTCTACCATCACAGTTTGACTGGCTCGGGATCGCCGCAAACTTGGCTCCACACGCTCCTTGCGCTTTTGGGATCGGCGTGGGGTTTTTCGGAGGGGCACTCCTCCGTTCGCAACAGTTCTGGGTCTGGTCAATGCGGTGTTTATTATATTATCGGCGAATCTTAGCACCCTGATACCGATCCACCGTATACTTCGCCAAATAATTACTATAATCGCTCGCCCATCTTGCTGCTGTATTCCTAGAACTAGCGGCATGAGTGCTACGGTAGCGAGCCCAAGAACTGCAGTAATAGGCCACGTCGGTACTGATAGGGAAGCGCAAAGCGTGTTTTGGTAACGTAGCAACAATTCTCCCACCATGCCGCCATAGGTAACGGGATGCACCCAAGCCACTGGTAAGGGCAACGCAGCAATTGTGGCTGACGCGGTGAGCATGAGAACTGGGGTTCCGGCTAATCGCAGCCATGCGAGATCCAAAGAGTGGCGTCGGATTAATTTCCATCCCCACCCTGCAAGCGCTAAAGCAGGCAAGGACGCAACTATCCCAAAGAAACTTAGGAGAAGGTCTGCAACATATGCGCCTGATCCGCCCAGCCAGTTCGAAGCGGCCGCGCTGGTTGAATTGTTAAAAGAAGGATCGTTAGGATTGTAGCTTGTAAGCGAAATCAACAAAGCTGCAGCAAACACACCTAAACTTATCCCAATCAATTCGGAGGCTCGGCGGCGTAGATAGTCGGCAGTGCCGGGAGGTAGGAGTGTAGGTTTGGGGCGTGTGCGTGTTCGCGACACCATTTAGCTTATTCCTATAAGTATGTCGCTATGCGGTTGAGCGCTTCCGCATTTGCAGAGCGATTATGCACCAGAGCCAATCGAATATACGCTTTGCCAGGCGGGTCGTCGCCCTCACGGCTTAAGTAAGCACCGGGCATGACCTTCACCCCCGTCATCGTCCATAATTTCCTTGCTGTTGCCTCGCCGTTTCCTACTTTGAGCCAAAGGTAAAAGCCGCCGTCGGGTCGATAAAAGTGTGGATGATCTCCGATGATTTGTTCAGCATCATCAAATTTTTCGCGATAAAGCTGACGGCTGGTCTTTACATGAACTTCGTCTTTCCAGAGAGCCGCCGCCGCTGCTAACACTGGCCCAGGACTTGCGCCGCCCGTATATTGTCGCAGGCGCGCAAAATCGATAATTAGATCGCTATCACCGACTACAAATCCTGACCGTAAGCCTGGCACGTTGGATCTCTTGGACAAAGAGTGGAATGCAATCACATTCGAAACGCTATTAACACCGATGGAACATGCTTCAAGTATGCCAGGCGGCGGCTTATCGCAATAGATCTCACAATAACATTCATCGGTGGCGAGAACAAAATCCAGATCCCTGGCAAGCTGGATATAAGATTTCAGTTGACTAAGCGAGGCTACCGCACCTTGTGGATTTGAGGGGCTGCAAAGATATGCAAGTGCCGCGCGTTCTAACTTATCAGTGGGCAGAGCGTGAAAATTTGGCAAGAAACCAGTCTCCTCCGTGGTCGGAACATACACCGGTTCGGCTCCAGCCATAATCGCGGCGCCCGAGTATATTTGGTAAAATGGATCCGGAATTAAGACAGTTGGTTGCACTCCCCGTTTTTTTGTTGGCACTACCAAAAGCGCCGCCGAGAACAAGGCTTCACGAGTGCCCGCTACCGGCAGTATATTCCTGCTTGGTTCGATCATGCCCAGTGGCAAGCCATATCTTTGGGTAATCCAATCTCTAACCGCCGTCCGGAATTCACTTGTCCCACTCGTAGGGGGGTATTTCCCCCATAGCCCAGCATGTTTCTTGAGCACCTCAGTGACGAACTCGGGATAAGGATGCTGTGGTTCCCCTATGGACATGATTAGAGGCTTCACGTTGCTTGGTTGTTCCAAGCCCATCAACAGGTCATTCAACCGTCGGAACGGATAATCCCGCAACAAATTGAGCCGGTCATTAATCATCGGCACGCGCGCCAAGGCGTCCAGCGTGAATCGTGGTAAAGCGGACTTTAACGATGCGCATGTTGTAGTCAACGCAAAAGCGGCGACCTCATCAGTCCGCCGCTACTGCTACTAAAGGTAAAATGGCGAACTAAAGTTCGTAGCCGCGCTCGCCGTGTGTAACGATATCAAGTCCTTCAGTTTCCTCCTCGCTGCTGGAGCGGAGACCTACAAGAGCTTGTACGATTTTCACAATGATAAAGGTTAACACTGCCGACCAAACCAGCGTTGCAATAACGCCAGTCAGCTGGATACTGAATTGGCTGCCGATGGTTTTTTCCGAGTGACCCAAACCACCAAGACTGGCTGCACCGAAAAAGGCAGTGAGTAGTGTGCCCAATGCTCCACCGACGCCGTGGACGGCGAAAACATCTAGCGAGTCATCAATATTGAGCATGTTTTTGACCACACCACACATGTAGAAGCACACTACGCCTGCGGCCACGCCGATAAACAACGCTCCAACTGGGCCTACATATCCGGACGCCGGCGTTATCGTGGCTAAACCCGCGATAGCCCCTGTTGCTATCCCCACTAAGGTCGGTTTCCCGTGCCCCACCCACTCGATCAGCATCCAGGTGAGCGCCGCAGTAGCTGCCGATATATGGGTCACTGTCATAGCCATACCAGCGTTGCCGTCTGCCGCCAACGCACTACCTGCGTTGAACCCGTACCAGCCGACCCACAGCATGGCAGCCCCTATCATTACGAGCCCTGGGTTGTGTGGGCGCTGTATTTCATTTGGGAAACCAGAGCGTCGGCCAAGAACGGAAGCAAGCACCAGGGCGGAGACACCGCACGTCATATGTACGACAAGGCCCCCTGCAAAATCCTGAACGCCCATCGCGCCAAGCCATCCGCCGCCCCACACCCAATGGGCGACTGGTGCATAGACCAGTATCGACCAAATGAGGCTGAAGAGCATCACCGCGCTGAATTTGATGCGTTCAACATAGGCACCGACTATCAAGGCAGGGGTGATAATTGCAAATGTCATCTGGAACATGAAGAAAACTGTCTCTGGTATGTCGCCCGATGAGGAATCAATGCCAACTCCAGCAAGGAACGCTTTTCCTAGGCCGCCCACGTAAGCGTTCAATGGGCCACCGTCGCCGAAAGCGAGGCTGTACGTGCATACCAGCCACAGGACGGACGCCATGCAACAAATGGCAAAGCAGTGCATCAGCACCGAGACAACGTTCCGTGAACCAACTAATCCACCATAGAACAAGGCCAAACCTGGCATGGTCATAAACAATACCAACGCAGTAGCTGTTAGGATCCATGCAGTATTCGCACCCGAAAGCGCTTCAGCGCCCTGGGCATGTGCTGGCGCGATAATTGACGAAAACAAGAGGCCCAGGAAAAGCGCCGGCGCAACATATTTTTTTATAACTCTCATTTTAGTTTCTCTCCGGTTGGCAAATTATTGGCTCGGTCTAGTGTTATCCAGTGGGGTTGGGATGCGCGTTTAGCAGAAATGCTGTTTGCCGAGATGTAGAATATGCCTAAATGTTCATCAACAACCGTTGTTTACACGCCCCGCCCGCACAAAATCTGTCCGACGATAGCACAGCTCCAGTGCTCGTCAAATACAAGAGAATTTTGGGGTATTTTTCTGAATACCGGGCAATCGCATTGAGAAGAGTTCCCCTTCTTTCTTTTCCCTGTGAGGTGTAGGGCAGCAAATTTCGCCAAGACGGTATGTTATTTACTGCTGTCTTCTTTATGAAACGCGATAGTCCTTTCTATCGCCTCACCTACCCGTAGCAACCGATTATCGTCGCCGGCGGGTGCCATAATCATCAGCCCTGCGGGCGACACGTCACACGCCACCGGTAATGTTAAGGCACAGCAAGCTAGAAGATTTCCTAGCTGGGTGTTCCGCAGTGCACGACCATTGGCAACACGGTAATTGTCGGTATTGTTTTCAACTTCAGCGATCGGAGGCGGGGGGATCGGCACGGTCGGCGCCACTAACGCGTCATAGCCTGCCATACGCTGATACAACTTGGGCGTGAGTTCGCGAATTGCCGTTCGCACTGTCTCTACGTCGGAGCTGCTCATATCTCGGCCTTGGTGGAAACGGGCACGAACGGAGGGATCAATTAGATCGCTTTGCTCGTCTACCAATTTTTTCCAACTGGCGTAAGCTTCAGCTAGTACGACTCCCCCGTGACGCTTCACAGCCTCGGATATCTCAACAAACTCAGTGATCGGAGAATAGTCTATTTTTGCGCCTGCTTCCTCGAGCCGAGAAAGCGCATCACGTATTGCCTTCTCTATATCGGGATCAACGTGGTCCCATACGAGACTTTCTGCGACCAGCAATCTAAGTCTGCCAACGTTCGTTCCGGCCAAATCAATGCGGGGTTGTGCGCCCATGATAGCGAACAAAGCTGCTGCATCTGCAACGCAACGAGCCAAAGGACCAACTGTGTCGAAGCTGGGCGACAACGGCAGGACGCCCTGTACTGGTAATGCCCCGAACGATGTTTTGAGTCCCACAAGGGCGTTCCAGGCTGCCGGAACTCGCACTGATCCCCCTGTGTCGGATCCTATTCCAGCGACCGCCAGTCCCGCTGCCACTGATGTTGCCGCACCACACGACGATCCGCCGGGCGCCCGAGGCGTATCTCTCATCACGATATTGTGAGGCGTCCCGGTATAAGGATTAG
>CAJWOI010000181.1 GCA_913044255.1 uncultured Alphaproteobacteria bacterium | reverse complement strand
TTTACGCGTTTAGCGTTTTTTTTGGTCTAGGTATCAGATCAGTTCCTTCAACCTTGCACATTAATAAACGTATGAATCCACTGACAGACATGAAGCATGGCGCCAAATACATAATGAATTCATCTGCGCTTCAGCCAATCATGTTCCTGGCTTTTTTAGTTAATGCCACGGCGTTTCCATTCACTAACGGTTTGTTACCGGTTGTGGCGAGGGATGTTTACGGTCATGATGAAAATGGGCTTGCCGTGATGGTCGCGACATTTGCAGCGGGAGCATTGGTGGGATCTTTGTTGATGGCTGCGGTCGTAAAGTTTTCTCATCCTGAACGCTTCATGATGCTTGCTATGGTCGTCTGGCACGTACTTTTAATTTTATTTGCACAGACTCAGTCAAATACGTGGGGTTTGCCCGCACTTGCGCTTATTGGTGCTTCGGTTAGTTTTTGCATGATTACGATGTCTGTCGTACTTTTGACTTTTGCCAAGTTTGAGATGAGGGGCCGAGTGATGGGCGTGAGGATGCTCGCTGTTTATGCTTTGCCAATGGGAATGGTGATCGGTGGTTGGTTAATCGAGCAGTATGGTGTAACAGTGACTATCACCGGGTACGCTGTGGTCGGCCTGCTTGCCATAGCGTTGTCGCTATTTAAGTGGCCTGAATTAATTACGGGATTTTCCATTGCCGAGCGGGAGTAGTGCAGATTACTCGTTTATTGCATATGTCCCCAGGCAGGTCGAAACCCCGATGGTGCATCACTACTTCGGCGCCGCATTTTTTCCAGGTTGTAATCGAGACCTAGTCCTGGTCCATCCGGAATTCTTATAAACCCGTCTTCTACCTCGTATGGTGTGTCCAGAATCGAGTCGTTATCTCGAATTCCGACTGTTTCTATGTTGTACTCCTGTGCATATGGAAAGTTATTACTTGGAGCCAATAGATGAGCATGGGCGGCAGTAGAGCCATATGGTTGAGTGTTGTGAATAGTCATCGTTGCTCCGTGTGCGCTCAACACTGCTTCAATGCGGAGGAATTCAGTGATACCCCCGACTTTCACTACGTCAGGCTGGACAATATCTGGTCGGCCTTCTCGGATAAGCCTTAGATGTTCCCAGCGGGTAAATGAATTTTCTCCTGAAGCGACAGGCATATCCAGGGCATCCGCGACTGCAGCTAAGCCTTCGTAGTTTCTGGTATGAACGGGTTCTTCGAAATGGAAAACCTTAAGATCCTGTAGCTGCCGTCCAATTTCTATAGCATGGTGGACCGAGTAAGCGCTGTTTACGTCTACGAGGACGTCCATGTCATATCCGACTTCTGCTCGGATTGCTTTCACTGTTTCAACGGTTAAATCTCGCGGGTCGTCAATTCTTCCTGGGACAGCTGAATGCATTTTGTATGCTGTATATCCTTCATCACGAAAACGGGCCACACGATTGGCTTCCTCTTTTGGCATGAGATCACGTACAAGAGAACTGGCATAAACCTTGATCTTATCTCGACTTTTTCCTCCGATCAGGTTGTATATAGGTGTGCCAAGAGCTTTGCCTTTGAGGTCCCATAAAGCTAGATCAACTCCCGCCGCTGCGGTTAGGAGGGCTCCGTGGGGCCCGGCTACTCCGCCAGCTCTGAGCATGTTGTCCCAGATATGTTCTGAATTGAACGGAGATTTACCTATCACCAGTGGTGCGAAAATAGTTTCGATGGTGGTTTTCGAGACGTATGGAGCTCGACGAAAACACTCTCCAAAGCCAGTGATACCTTCATCGGTTTCAAGGATTACATATGGATATTCTTCGTCGAGAACTAAACATTCGATGCTAGTTATTTTCATCAGTAGTCATATCTTTTTTGGTTTCTTGATTGCGTCGTGAGCCATTTCCTACCATCTCTCGCAAATTTCGGGGTATAGCGAATATGGTTTTTTCTTCACCGGGGCCCACTCGGAATATATTCTTAGGAGCGATTGATTCGATCACTGCTTTCACTTGGGTTTCGGGTGTAGAGGCACCTGAGGTAATGCCGATTTTTTTTACCCCTTCGATCCAAGAAGGATCCAATTCCTCTGGGCCATTTATTAAATACGCCGGTACTCCTTTGTTTATGGCGACATCTTTTAAGCGATTGCAATTAGAGCTGTTCTGGGCTCCTATCACAAGAACTACTTCGGTCTGATCTGCAAGTTCGGTGGCTGCTGATTGGCGGTTAGTGGTCGCGTAACAGATGTCATTTCGAATAACTGCATCTGGGTGTTTTTGTCGTATTTTGTCAACCGCCACAGCAGTATCGTGGACAGAAAGCGTGGTCTGGGTTAATACAGCTACTTCAGTTTCCTTGTCCCAGTTCGGTAGTTCCCATTCTTGTCTTTCATCGACCAATTCCATTTGGGCTTGACCGGTGGTCCCGATCACTTCCTGGTGACCACCGTGACCTACGAGAACTAATTTCTTGCCTTCTCTCGTGTATTTTTTCGCTTCGTTATGAACCCTTGTAACTAGTGGGCAAGTGGCGTCCAAGACTGTGAGATTTCGATTGGCAGCTGTTTCATAATCTGAGGGTGGAGATCCATGTGCTGAGAAGACTACTACTGCCCCTTCAGGAACTTCAGAGACATGCTCGACTGTAATAGCACCTTTGGATTCCACATCTGCTACGACTTTGGGATTATGAACGATCTGGTGTTTGACGTAGACGGGTTTCCCATATTGCTGGATAGCTAGATCAACAATGTCGACAGCTAGGTCGACTCCCGCACAAAAACCGCGTGGGCTGGCTATATAAACATCTACGTTCATTTAGGGGAATCCAATTTGTATCTTGATTTTTGGATGATATCCAATCCTTACTGATTGGAGGCTTATTGTTTTCTAAGTATATCGGTGAGTTTGTTAAATTCATCGATTCAAAAGTTCATTTGATATGTCAACACCTTGTGTCGGATCAGGTGTCATTTTGCTGTAAATCTTTCACTACTCTGGCAAGTAATACTGTTGCAATGACGAATGCGAGTGCTACGGCTACTAACATCGCCTTGTATCCGAGATTTTCTGAAAGGTTATTGAGTTCGTCTATTCCTATCCCTGCAAATCTCGCAGCGGCGGATCCAGCTAAAGTTGCAATGCTTGTGTAGCCGAGTTCTTTTCCTGCCGCTATTCGACTCACGAGGTCGTTAGCTACGGTCCAAGTTAGTGTTAAAAATAAGCCAGCGCTGAATCCTAAAATAGCGCCGATACCAAGTACAGGTACGAGTGAATTTACAAATAGGAGAAGGGTGGATCCAGCCACTCCACTTAGTCCAGCGAGGAAAAATAGTGTTCCTCTTCCGAATCTGTCGGCCAATTTACCTGCTGGTAGAACAGTAAACACAGCCGTCGCTATGACGACGATGACTAGTAAATCTGCTCCATCGGCGGGATTCGCCAGACCGACTACATCCTGGAGGAAAAAGAGGGCATAAATTTGCAAGGATGATAGTGCTGCGATGGAGAACGCCAGTGCTATTAAGAAAGTGATGTAATTTTTTGACAGGTTGACTCTTGGTTTGGGTTTATCGTTATCTACGGATGGATTTCGAAGTGTGAAATTTCGACTTAGGCTAGTGTTCTTGAACTTTGTACCTGGGCGTATAGCTAGGGTTGTCCACAAAGTACTTGCAATCAAAACCACAACCATAAATGTGATTGAATACCACATCCATTGCGGAGCAGTCCCCAATTGATAGTTCGCCATAAATTGCAGTACGATCACTGTGACAATCCCGGCTCCGAGTAGTCTCCACAGATTTAGAACGCCGGATGCCTCACCCCTTCGACGCGGCGGTACGTGATCGACGATTAAGGCATTGGCAGGCCCCTGTCCGACGTTTCCGAATATTTGTATCGCCATATATATGAGGAAAAGGGAGACAAAAGTTGTAGCGAATCCAAGAAGTACGGTAGATATGGCCAACCCAATTCCACCAAACAACAAATATGGCAAACGTTTTCCTAGCCTATTGCTATGGTCACTTATTGATCCGGATATCAACTGAATCATTGCTCCCATAGGTAAGCCGATTAATGACATCACACCGAGAGCGCCATTCTTGTCCAAGATCTGTCCAAAAACGTTGATCGTGCCAATTTCCAATACTTCAAGGATCTTGAAAGGTAGTATGACCGAACCAACAGCCGTCCAGAGTCCAGAAAGTCCAAAACTGTACAAACTCAAGTTAGTAAAACTGCGAGTTCCTAAACGAAAATCACTTATGGCGCGTTTGAATGGCGACCGATGTGACCAGATTTGAAAAGGTTTTCTTATATTTCTAAATTCTTGGTTACCCAAGGTGCCTCATAGCTGCTAGGGTGAGCCTGTCTTATATTTCATAATTATCGGTTGTGTGGGGAAATCGCGACGCTACCTCTGGAGGTTTTTCTTGTCTGATGAATTGAAGTTTTACTGTTGGTCCCGTTGAAGTACATGTCAGAAGGCCCGTCGGGCTCTTGACGATTTAGACGTTAAATATTTGTTGCGTGATTTTTTTAAAGATCAGTTATCTCATGCTGAGATTAAAGATATTAGCGAACTTTGTTCAGTAGACGAGATGTTCGCTTGGCGAAGTCCGAGTTCGAAGCCCTACAGAAATCTTCGCGGAGAAGCGTCGGATGAAGAGTTGATAGATTTGATGTCTAAAGAGCCACGTCTTATAAGAAGGCCAATTCTTTTAGATGGTTCCCAAATAATCTTCGGCTTCAAGAAGGATGCTTACGACGGTTTGTCTGAATAAGTCGTTTTGCTATTGAGGATAGAAGCGAAAATTTATTGTGGCCTAGATCCTGAAACTCGATATGACATTCATAGCTTTGAATGTGAATATATTCGCAATTAACCATAGTGATTCGGTTGTGAGATATGTTTGGTAATAGGACTAGTTAAATTGATTGTATGATCGAATTACCTAGTGCTTGTTTATCCTTTTCGGGTGCTAGAATTTCCTCATGTCAGATTATGCTCAGGCGACGAATAATTATGGTTTGATTAAAGATGTCAATCGTGAAGAAGGGTACGCTACCCTTACACTTAATCGCCCTGACCGTCTGAACTCACTCGGAAGCGAACTTCTTAAATCGCTTGTCGATTCCTTAAAGTCGGTAGCATCAGATGATTCAATTCGTGCAGTTATTATCACCGGAGCAGGCCGCGCTTTCTGCTCGGGAGCTGATACAGACGAGATGGCAGGTGGTAAAAGTGATGGGCCGCATAAACTTGGACCTGAAGGAGCGGAGGGGCTGAGACGAGGTTTTCATCTTGCTCAAGAAGTAATATTGGGTATTCACGAGATGGAAAAACCAGTTATCGCAGCCATTAATGGTGATGCGGTAGGCGCTGGATTCGATCTAGCGTGTGCTTGCGATATTCGTATTGCTTCAGATAATGCCCGTTTCATGGCCGCTTATATCCATGTCGGTTTATTTCCCGGGTACGGGGGGACTTGGCTTTACCCTAGGCTTTTCGGTCATGCAAAGGCTGCCGAATTGATGTACACAGGACGTTTTATGGATGTGAATGAGGCTGGGAATCTAGGTTTTTTGAACGATGTCGTACTTGGCGAGGAACTAATAGGCAAAGCTCAAGACATGGCTCGAAGTATTGCCTGTGGTCCACCAATAGCGACTAGGCTGGCGAAGACCATGATGCGCCGTGGGTTGTCAATGGACCTCAAAACTTCCCTTGAAATGGCTGCCGTAGCGGAGTCAATAACGTTATCCTCTAATGACCATGTTGAAGGTATGGAAGCCTTAAGGCAAAAACGCCGGCCAAAGTTCAAGGGGATATGATGCTTGGTACTAATGGAAACCCTGTTATTTTTGCTGGAAACTCGCACCCCCAATTAGTGGAGGATATTTGCGCTTATTTGCATCAGAGCGTAGGCAAGGTAGAGGTTTTTAAGTTTAGTAATGACAACACCTTTGTACGGATATTAGAGAATGTTCGGCAAAAAGATGTTTTTATA
>CAJWOI010000180.1 GCA_913044255.1 uncultured Alphaproteobacteria bacterium | reverse complement strand
GCAAGCGCCCTTCGCAAATCTGCCAACCACCATTGAAGAAAATATTAAGTGGATTTCCGCGTGTATTAAACACATGGAAAATCAGAACTATGCATCGATGGATGTTAGTGAAAGCGCAGAGAAACAGTGGGGCGATCATGCTGCCGAGGTGATAGACCTGACAGTAATGAAATATGGACACGAAGCAAAAAGCTGGTTTGTTGGCTCAAATATTCCTGGTAAGGGGCCAAGTACACTTGTTTACTTCGGCGGCGCCAATAACTACTTCGATATGTTGCAGGAGTCACTGGATAAGAAATTTCCCGAGCTGAATTTTACCGCCGCCGTTTGATTAAAGTAATTGGAGGCGAAGGAGAGATTGACTTGTTTGAATCTATTTCTTTATCAAATTTGATGCAAAGACTAATTTGGTCATTCTTGGTTAGAAAATAGATCTGACCCTTTTTTCTTTTTGTGTTTTCGCACCAAAGCACGCCGCTAAGCCCACCACACACTTCTTCTCGGATTGTGCCAGGGCCGTCGTTTACTGCCACACGAAGTGACTTCTTGTGCCTGGAGAAACAACTATGAATAGAATCAAGAGTATCCACACAAGCCCAGGCCTGGCTCTCAGAGCAGCCGGATCAGCGCTGTTTCTGGCCCTTTTGACACTTGCGCCCGCCGCCTTGTCGAGTGAGGCCAACCTGACTCGCTTCGGGCCGGAGATCTACGAGCTCGTGCAAGGAAAACCGACTACTTACTCGGCTACATTCCGGGCCATCGATGGTCCAGCACAGCTGGTCCTTCAGGATAATGGCATCGACAACGCATGGATCCAGGTCAACGGGCTCAATGTTGTTGAGTCTCAAGATTTTATCGGCAACGGTGAGCTTGTCGTTGCCTTGAACCTTAAGATGGAAAACACAATCGAGGTGACCGTTCCCGGTATGCCCAGTGGGGAACTTGGCGTTCGCGTGACCCAGGTCACCCAGGCCGATCTCGGGCTCTTGCGCCAGGGCTATTTCGGGCTAAACACGTCCGACTTGGAACGCCAGCGAGGCTTCTACGACATGCTGGGCTTCATAGGCGAGATCTACCCGGCAGGGCCGGAGACGAGCACTACCTTCGCGCAATCGCTCGGGTTTCCGGACGACTACCTGATCTATGTCTCGCTACATAGCCTGGAAGATCCGCCCACACAGCCATTCGTCGACACGGTGCAATTCAGGGGTAATTCCTACCGCGAAGAGCCGCCCTACGCCAACCTTAACCGCATCGGGATGGCCTACGCTACTTATTCGACCACCGACCTTGATGGCGACTTCGCCTACCTCCAGGCGGAGGGTGTGGAATTTGTTTCGGCGCCGACTACCGCTCCCAATGGTGAGCGGTTCGTGTTCCTGAAAGACCAGGACGGCATCTACTTAAAACTGATAGAGACCGATGAGGGTGAGGGGCCGACCTCCGGCGTTGACCTGGTGCGGCTGGTAAACACGAACATGAACGTGGCCGATCTGCAGAGGTCGCGAGAGTTCTACCGGCTGCTAGGGTTCACCGAATCAGAGTCTGGCTCCCAGGCTGGCTCTGGTGAGTTCGCTGCAGCCCATGGATTTGAAGGCCCGATTGAGTTCGAGGGTGAGGACATCAGCCTCGGTGAAGGTACTGACGGGGCGACGATCCAGCTGCGGCAGTGGAAGGGCCCCTACGACAACGCGTCGTCCTACCCGCCACCGGTTAATCATCTGGGCATCGATCGAATTAATTTCTACGTGAGAGATCTGACCGTGGCCATAAAGACGATGAACGAGCTCGGTTTTGAGCAGCTGGGTCCAATCGGCGGTGGTCCCGGAGGCGGTATCGTGTTCTTCTTGGACCCAGACGGAATCAAAGTTCAGCTTTCAGGTCCGCGTACCGACTAGCAAACTCGCAGCAAGCGAAGCAATCGAATCAGCCACTACCGCGATATTGGCAAGTAAATGCGCTAACTGGAATGGAATTGCAAAATTGCTCCGACCCCTTTGATTTTCTGTGCTAGCTATTAATTTCGCCAGCTCGTCTGTTTCGCCTCCTATATGCGTGCAGAGACGACACAGATCGATTTGGAGTAGATAAATGACGTCACGAATTTCCCCCGTATCTCTGGCCGCCCTCTTATTGCCATTTGTTTCATTTGTCGGACAGATAGCTGCTCAGAACGTTGACGAACCACATCCCGGCGAAGCGCTGTACACGGCAAGCTGTGCGAATTGTCACGACCAGCTATTCTATAAGGCGCCTAGCCGCGTGTTTCTCAGTGCTTTGGGACCTAAGAATATTCTCGCCGTTCTAAATGACGGTGCGATGAGGGAACAGGCAGCTGCGCTGTCATCAAGCGATCGAGTTGCCGTTGCGGAATATCTCAGCGGAAAATCTCTGGCGGATATGGTCGAGCCTGTCTTAGCTCCCGCATGCGATGCAGACCACAGCTTCGATTCGTCACTACCTCCGATTTCCAGAGGATTTGGCGTCGACCTGCAGAACACGCGTTTTCAGCCCAGTGAAACCGGAGGGCTGACTGCCGAGAACGTCCACAGACTAGAAGTGAAATGGTCGTTCGCCTATCCCAATTCAATCCAGGCGCGCTCAGAACCGGTCTACGGTGCTGGTGGAATCTACATGGGTAGTCAGGACGGTACTATTTGGGCGTTAGACGCACAAACGGGTTGCTTACGCTGGACGTTTAATGCAACGGCTGAAGTACGCACCGGCGTAGCGATCAGCCCGTGGTCTGCCGATGACGACTCAATCGATCCGCTGATTTTCTTTGGTGATGTAATTGCCAATGTGTATGCAGTAAGTGCAAGAACCGGCGAACTGCGTTGGAAAGTCCGAGTTGATGATCACCGCGACGCAACCATGACCGGTACTCCCTCGATTTACGATGATCGTTTGTATGTTCCCGTTTCTTCCCTTGAGGTTGTGTCTGCAGGCAACGGTGAGTACGAGTGCTGCACATTTCGAGGCGCGTTGTTGTCACTCGATGCCGCTACTGGTAATCAGCATTGGAAATCCTACACTACCGACAAGCCTCCCGAACCAGCAGGCAAAACATCAAATGGAACAAACATCCTTGCACCTTCTGGTGCGCCCATTTGGTCCAGTCCGACGATCGATAGCAAGCGCAACCAAATTTATGTCGGTACTGGTGAAAATTATTCATCGCCTGCGGACGGTAATTCAGATTCAATAATCGCTTTCGATTTGGAAACCGGTGAAAAAATCTGGGTCGCCCAACAGACGCAAAATGACGCATGGAACACAGCATGCTTTCTCGGCTTCCCCGGAACCGATAATTCGAACTGTCCCGAGGAAGATGGCCCTGATTACGATTTTGGCTCACACCCAATACTTGTGAACTTACCCGATGGCAGCGACATTGTTGTTGGTGGCCAAAAATCTGGTCACGCTATGGGCATTGATCCTGATTCGGGTGAGACATTGTGGCGAACTGCTGTGGGTCGTGGCGGCATCCAGGGTGGTGTGCATTTTGGTATTGCGGCAGAGAGCGACAGTCTCTACATACCCATTAACGACCTTAATTTTTTTAACGACGAGCAGCGCTACAAATGGGAGACGTCGGCTAAGCCTGGTGTGTATTCGGTGAATGCAGGGACCGGTGAAATCATCTGGTCGGCACCAGCGCCAACCGATGTTTGCTATGATACGCCGTTTTGTACTCCAGGTATTTCACAAGCTATCACGGCTATTCCTGGTGCCGTCATCGCCGGTCATCTTGACGGACGAATTCGGATTTATTCCCGCGAGGATGGGACCGTACTATGGGAAAAGAACTTATTGGGTAAGTATCAAACCGTATCGGGCGAGGAGGCAACCGGTGGATCATTTAGTGGCGGCGGTGTTTTGATCGCCCACGGGTTGATGTACGTCAACGCAGGTTACGGTTATAACCTTCACATTCCTGGCAACGCGCTGGTTGTGTTCGGTCTGGCGGATGAATAAATCGTCCGCTATTGGCTGCGGCCTCAACCGGTCAACGCAACACACGGTACTGACAAGTTAACTCCCGATCTGCCAGAATCTTGTCATGAACAAAGCAAAAATGTATAAGCGCCATCGATTTCCGCCCGAAATTATCCAATATACCTATTAAATTGCATCCAAAATTGATCCAATTACCCTAATTATTTGCATTGAATTTTGACCCGTAAACAATGCTGCCAAGCCCTTTGTCTACTCTATTTGGCCGGGTCAACTAATTCCGCAAATCCCGGGTCAGTTTTAAGTGCAAATCAACATACATAGAACCAAATGTCCGCTTTCGGCTGAACTGATGAATGGTCAAGAATTAGGAATTTGAATCCGGGCACTTCCGCTTTCGGCCAACAGCGGACCTTTCACTGTGGATCAGGTGGCACAAGTCCGATTTGAGCAACTTGTTAGGCGATTTACCACCACCCTGCATGACTCCCCCCAAGATAAGCGGCTGAAACAAAACAAAAAATGCCAGGAAAAACAACCCAAAGAATATGAGTCGATTGTGTAAGGAATGCGACTGGTTCAATCGTCCGCTTCTCGACGAAGTAATAACAGAGTACATTTAGAGCTATTGCACCAAAACCAAACAGCACTTTAGGAATAAACTCAGTTGACCACGCTGCTCTCTCCCAAAGTAAAACACCAGTGATAAACACTATCAAAATTATCGGCAATTCAACATACCTATCCGTAAGCTTGTGTAAAAGCACAATTGAACCTTTATCCATTTTGGCTCGTTCAAATATAACCTCAACACTAATAACACCGAGCCAGAATGAGATTGAAACGATATGGATAAGTACCAGATAATCCATTTATTACTCCTGCTAAGTGTGACCGCCTAACATTTGTATAAAGTGACCCCTCAGTATCTACGGTAGGCCGATTTGAAGTCTAATCCCTAGTCTTTTGAATTGGAACAGGATCTCCAATAATCCTAGAAATTGCTTTAGATGGTACTGACAAGTTAGCTATTTTTGGTCTGAAAAGTGGGAATTTGCCGCCTGTTTTGCAAGCAAACTTCAGTCTAAGTGGTGCCAATAATCAGGAATACAGGGGGTTTTACTGAAATTTTGTAGCTCCGACCCAACAGTCGAAGTTAACTTGTCAGTACCACATTGCGGGAGTTTTGCGGGAGTTGCATATTATCCTCTAAGATAGATAGTGATATGCTGCTAGTTGGCGTCCTGTTAATAGTTAATAAAAACAACCACATATCATGCCCATATCTAGTTGGGAGCTGGCCAGCCTGGTCTGCAAACTACTTGTCTATTTCGGTGCCGCCAGCATTGCCGGCGGTAGCCTCTGTCTGAGGCTCTACAGCGATGGCCACCGGCAGACCGTTCATACTCTGCTCGTGTATATCAACCTCGGAGCCATGCTGGGTTTCCAGGCAGTGCTCGCCAATTTCTTTATCCAGGTAGGCCTGGTGAACGACGACGGTCTGGCTGCCATGTTCGATTGGAGTATGGCATCGTTATTACTGGACACCCAGCTGGGTGATGTGACGTTTTTCCGCTTGGCAGGCTTCGTAGCAGTTATCCTGTCCAACTGGCTCTTCCTGCGCAAAGCCCGGCAGTTGAACCAACCACCAGACCGGATATCCCTGCTAATTCTGCACGGCGTGGCATTGCTCGCCGTCGCCTTCAGCTTCACTCTGGCGGGCCATGTGTCGGTGTTGAGCATCACGGCTCGAGTGGCCGTCATATTGCATTTCTCCGCTTTCGCTTGCTGGATAGGCTCGCTGTTTCCCCTGCTGCTGCTCACTCGGTCAGTCGATCTGGAGTTCATGCATTGGACAATGCGCCGCTTCGGCAACAATGCACTGGTGATTGTGCTGATACTGGCTGTTGCCGGCGTGCTCATGCTGATCGAAGTGATCGCCTCGCCCAGTGAATTCGTGACTACGGCCTATGGCTTGTCACTGTTGTTGAAGCTGGTGTTGGTACTGACGATTTTAGGGGTTGCAGGGCTGAAC
>CAJWOI010000179.1 GCA_913044255.1 uncultured Alphaproteobacteria bacterium | reverse complement strand
CTTGCCCCAGAAGCGGACGTAACCGGCTGTCATGCTGAATGACCGGAGTTGACCCAATGCGGACATTGGCTGTTTCCGCTTGAGAGTTTGCCTCCGACGCTCCTCCCTCTAGAATAGCGTCAAATTGCACGCCTCTGCGACTCACCTTATTCGCGCCAAATCCTCTAAGGAAACGCTTGGTGGAAAATCCTTCATCTTCCGATCCTTCGAATACGAGATACGAGGATGCGATTTTTGGCCCCCTTGTTCCAGGGCGTGAGTGCGGCGAGTGTGCATCGTGTTGCGTCTTCTTGAATATAAATACGCCCGATCTTACGAAGCCCGCTGACACGTTGTGTCCACACCATATTGGTTCTGGGTGTAGCATCTATGAAACCCGCCCTCATGCGTGCAGAAAATGGCGCTGCTTGTGGCGTCACATCGAGACCATCCCTAACCAGGGGCGCCCCGATAGGATAGGTGTGATGTTCTCCATCGAAACGGACACGGAGTCTCGCAACCTTTTTGAATACCTGTACATAGTTTATCGGGCAACCGCGTCCAGAGATGCGTTCGACGACCCCTTGGTGTCCAGGGCTGTCGATGGTTTTGTTGACCAGTGTTTGTTGTCAGTATGGCGTAGCTTCGATGGGCAAAAATCCCAAGTCTTTCCTGATAAGTACATGGTTGCAGCCATAAATGATCCAGATGGGGAAGAGGACCGTGATCTGGCTGCCAAGGCAAGAGAGTGGCATGGCCGATACCTCGCCATACTTAGTAGGCTAGGGATCAAATAAGACTAGAGACAATCAAAAATGATGTCCGCTCCTAAGCCGAAAGCCGACATTCCCGGCATATTGGCTGAACGACCGCTTATGACCCAGGCTGTGTAGAAACGTTTCAAGTTGCCGATCCGGCGCAACAATTGAATCAAGGTGGCCGCGAAATTGTTTTGACGTTGCTGGGAACTGAGGCTCTTTGAATCAAACTTGCGCCGTTGGACCCTCGGATTTGGTTTTCACACAGCCTGGACCCAAACCGGACATTCCGGCGGTTTGCACTGAATGGCCTCTTGTGACCTATTGCGGAAGCTCTGGGTCGAGCATTTCAAACCGCCAATAATCGTTGCAACGGCAGCTCACGGACCTCTGCCGCAGGGCGGGATAGATAAAATTCCGCTACGAAATGACCGTCCGCCTCTAGACCAGTCGGATCGACATCCTGGCTTTCCAGTTGTTCCATCACTTGATTTTGTTCCTCGGCTGAAGCAAATCTTCTTTGCCGAAAAAAATGGTCGGTCAGTTTCTCGGTTTCGTAGCCCCAACGCCTTAGAGTATTTTCTATCCGGTTATAGGGAAACATTCTAAGCACAAAGTTTGCGATCCATGCCGGTTGATATTCCGTCACCATCGGCATCAATTGCTCAAAACTCTTCTCGGTCACATATCCGACGCAACCCGTCGATATCATTAGATCGACAGGCTCCAAATTCTGTCGTGCCTCGGGTGGCAAACTTTCCTGTTCGAGGTTTAAAGGTAATCCCTCATCGACCAAACCGATCTCCTCGGCAAAAGCAACGGCGTTTTCGGCTTGGTCAACGCCAATCACTTTAAGATTTTCCGGATCACCCAACTCTTCAAAATATTGCTGATCGTTTTGGATAACTTCATCGGATGTCGCATTTTTCATTTCAACCTGCGTCCAATGTTCGTAAAGATCGTCCATTGATACGTCGTGCTTCAGTAGCGCAGCGTTGACGCCGTAGGAGCAACCCAGGTCTAAAACGCAAATTTCGTCGTGACTGCGCTGTCGACGAAGCTGAGAAATTAATTTCTGAAACAATGGTTTGGCGTTGGAGGGGATGGAATAATCAAGTGTTTCCAGGGTATTGAAATAAGCTCTAGGATCGGGTCGGTCATAAATTGATCCCATATCGGCCTTGGCTTCATTGATGCCCGAAAAGTTGGCGCCGCTGTTCATTTGATCCTCCTCTAGCTGCAGGGATAAGCCTGAACGTGCAAACGCCCCAATTTGCTTCCCGGCCGGAAGAAATGGCAAAGGCTCGAATATAATGGCAGAAAACGTAGGCTAACAGGCTCGGCACGAATAGGCAAATGACACTCAGAAGAACTGAAAGCTTAAGACAGGTCGTTATGAAATCGTATGTCTCCTCTTGGCTAGAAGCGGACCTCCCGACCCTGCCTAATTTGAGTCCACTCTTACCCCCAAGGCGGACATTCACGGTTTATACGCTGAACCTCCGCTTCTGACCTGAAACGGACCCTTAGTGGGGTTTGGTAAGGGTGATACGGAGGAGACAGGTACCGCCGGTAGCCCAACGAATAAGGCACGCCGTCTGTTGCATCGGATGGCTGAACATTCCGCATCAAACACATGATGACCCACTGCTGTCACGCCTTAAGGCCAGTCGGACACGCGGCAATCGTTCCGTTGGTTGCTTGAATTGGCATATCCTATAGTTTAGTGCGGCGGACTTCAGAGTTACTGCACTGGAGAACTCCTTATTCTGGCGTTGGTTTGAGTGAGAGTTTTGGGGAAGAAGTATGGACTACAAGAATATCAAATATGAAAAGCGCGGACCGATTGCGTATGTCACGCTGAACCGGCCTGACAAGCTGAACGCACTGTCAAATGACCTGCAGCTCGAAATGCGACACGCCCTGGAGAACGCGGGTTGGGAAGACCAAGAAATTCGGGTTATTGTGCTCAAGGCGGCTGGGCGTGCGTTCAGTGCCGGCTTCGACATCACGGCCGGGCAAAAGCTCAATGCGGCCGAGTGGCGGGCTCGGTTTCTCAAGGGCAAGACTTTCAGCGCCTCGGCGTGGTGGGATGTGTTCTGGAACAATCCGAAACCGATCATTGCCCAGATACATGGCTTCTGTATCGCTGGAGGGCTCGCCACCGCAACTTTTTGCGACCTTCGGATCTGCTCGGAAGACGCTAAATTCGGTGCGCCGGAGATACGCACCGGAGGCCCTTACATCCCGGCTGTGTGGCCGTGGGTGATCGGCATGACAAAGGCGCGCGAGCTGCTTTATACCGGCAACCTGATTGACGCCGACGAAGCGAAACGACTGGACCTGGTAAACCAAGTGGTGCCGGGCGCAGAATTGGACGCTGCGGTGGAACGCCAGGCACTTACCATCGCCAAACTCCCTGCCGCTACCGTCGAGTACAACAAAAAGCTCATCAACATGTCCTACGAACTGATGGGGGTGCGCCAGGTTTTAGAACGCTCCATGGAACTGGAAGCCATTGCGGTCACGAGCGCGGACTCCTCGCCGGAGATCGCCGAGTTCGAAAGTATCCGAGAGAAAGATGGGCTTAAGGCGGCACTGAGCTGGAACGCCGCACGCTTCGACGATGAGGATGCTTGGTTTAAGAAGTCGCGCGAACGCGGCTGAGCCATCAATACCATGTAGCTTGCCGTTCACCTTCCGGCATCGGGCAGCGTGTCACCACCCGCTGCAGGGAAAAACATGCATGCTCCTGAAGCGCCAAATGTCGCCTGTTGGCTATTAGCGGACATTCCGGGTCTAGCACTGATTGTCGGCTTTTGACCGATTCCGGACCCAGGCGTAATTAGTTTTGCCCGAGCTCCTGCCGGAGCATCTCAACGGCAAAATCGACAAATGATCTGGTTTTTGAAGAGACCATTCGCCCTTCCTGATGCACGATATGGATCGGCATCGCTGGCTGTTCATATTCCTCCAGAACAAGCCGAAATCTCCCCTCGGATATGAAGGGAGCAACTTGGAACGAGAGGATTTGGCTTAAACCCCAATTGGCTTCGATGGCTTCAATAATTGCGTCGTTTGTATTCATTTGAAGACGTGGCGATAACTTTATTCCCATTTGGCGCTCGCCTTACCCGATCAATTTGAGAATAATTGGTTGGGTTTGTCCGCCTGTGACTGATAGCGGACCTCCCGTGCTCACAAAATAATATTGGCTTTAAGTCACCATTTTTTGGACCGTTTCTACAAACGCGTCATCGGTTTCGCCAAGCTGGCCCTGATCTGGTACTTCTAGTCCCCTTTGCACTGCCGGTCGTTCCTTGATCTCCAGGATCCACCGCGAAAGATGCTCTAGATCTCGGCTTTCGACTCCAGACCAACTCGCGGTGCGTGCCCAGGCAAAGTTGGCTATATCCGCAATAGAATAATCGCCGGCGAGATATACGTTATTGATTAGCCTTTTATCCAACACTTCGAGCAACCGTCGGCTTTCTGATTGATAGCGTTCGACGGCGTAGGGAATTTTTTCGTCGGCATATCTAAAGAATACATTGGCCTGACCCATCATTGGGCCGAGCCCACCCATCTGAAACATTAGCCACTGAATCACCTGCGAACGGGCTTCGGAATGCTCCGCCTCGATCGAGGGCATGAATTGCCCTGTTTTTTCGGCCAAATAAATCAAAATTGCACCCGATTCAAACACCGCGAAATTGTCATTTTCGTGGTCTATGATTGCGGGAATCCGCCCGTTTGGGTTGATCTCCAGATACCACTCCTGTTTCTGCTCGCTCTTACCTAACGCCAATGGGTGGACTTTGTATTCAAGACCACATTCTTCCAGCATAATTGAGACCTTGCGGCCGTTCGGAGTGGCGGCTGTATACAGCGTGATCATTGGCTTCCCTCCTAACTGGGGTAAAACCATATCGGACATTAACTCGGGCGGCCAGTTTGGTGCCCATGACACGAAATTTATCTTTACCTGAACATTAAATTTTCGCTGTGTGAAGTGCTTAACAGAACGATTGTTCCAAAATACCTAAAATCAAGATTGATAAAAAATTGTCAAATTTGAAGTTAGGCAAATTAGGAAATCGAAAATGGTAAACTCGGTGCACCTTAGAGGTACGACCCAAGGTTCTGGCAATGGTGAAAAGCTTATTGAAAACCCGCCTTCACGTTTAATTACAGGCTTGAATAAACACATCCAGGAAAATTGCCAGGATACCGGAATCAATAGACCAACCGACTTTTCTGGCGAGCAATGTCATGACGCGTTCTTGATGCTACAGGAAGCACTCAACGGCTCCAGCTAATTTATAAGATTACTTTTCCCCTAGACCGAGGGCACTTACAACGCGGGTACGATACGGTTTCCAGCCGTTCTTGCGCAGGTGCTTCGAAAAAGGAGACACGATCATGGGCCTAAACATGGATTTCACCGAACGGGTCATCGTCAATAGCGAAAACTTGGACTGGGACCCGACCAGAATGGCTGGCGTTGAGCGCCGTAAGCTGGAGCGCGAGGCCTCGGAATCAGGCCGTGCGACGACGCTGGTGCGTTATGCCCCCAACAGCCACTTTTCCTCCCACACCCACACAGGCGGCGAGGAGTTCTTGGTGCTGGAGGGCGTGTTCTCAGATGAGACCGGCGATTTCGGTCCAGGCAGTTATGTGCGCAACCCCATCGGCTCGGTGCACAGGCCGCATAGCGACGAAGGCTGCGTCATTTTCGTCAAGCTGGACCAGTTCGACCCTAACGACACCGAATACGTTCGCATCAAGACCACCGACGCGCCTTGGCATCCGGGTCTGGTCGATGGGTTATTGGTCATGCCCTTGCATGAGTTCGGCACCGAGCACGTGGCTCTGGTCAAGTGGGCACCCGGCACCCAATTCACCCGTCACACTCATTTTGGTGGCGAGGAGATTTTGGTGCTCGACGGTGTTTTCGAAGACGAGCACGGAAACTATCCCAAGGGCACCTGGATTAGGAACCGACACGCCAGTGTCCACACACCGTTCAGCACCGAAGGCTGCACTATCTGGGTCAAGACCGGGCACTTGCCATTGGATGAGACTTAAAGCCGCCACCGAACATAGCCTTGCTAAAAATAAAATCTCTGCCGGAATCGGATACGGCGATGGCAGGACCTTGCCGGTGAATGATGCAGCATTCCACCTCCGGCATCTCAATGACCGCTTGTGGCTAAAAGCGGACCTCTCGACCCTGCCTAATTTGAGTCCGCTTTACCCCCGAAAGATGCTATGAGGCTGAAGGATGCAGCCTCATGCTCCTTCTCGATTTC
>CAJWOI010000178.1 GCA_913044255.1 uncultured Alphaproteobacteria bacterium | reverse complement strand
GCGGCGACACAAATTTCAACGTTAAAAACGGATTGGTGGGTAAAACACACCGGCCTTGTGGGCCAAACGACGACTTTGGCCTAAGAATTTCCTACTACAAGGGAGTATTCACTCGAAAACTCGGGCGGCTCAAAATGTAACCGGCGACAACGACCATCAGTGTGCCAGCCACCCCCGACCAGAGCCAACCATCAAAGGAATAAGTAATCACACACCAACTTATGATCATTACCGTGACCGCAAGTGCCTTTGATTTTCTCGGAATGACGCCGTGAGCAGTCCAGTTCTGCAGAGTAGGTCCGAAAAGGCGGTGATTGTACAGCCATCTGTGAAACCGATCAGAACTTTGTGAGAATGACCACAATGCAATAATGAGAAAAATAGTAGTTGGAAGACCCGGTACAATGATGCCCACTACGCCGACCAGGACGTTAAAACAGCCGAAAACAATTAGAACTGCTTTGAAAATGCGCCGCACACCAAGGTGCATCTTCGAATTTTCCTCCAATGGCGTCGGTGATGCTGAGTCTAACTCTTTAGATTTCATGGGACCTAAACATACTTTGCATACGGACTCTGCCGACAATAACTTAAATAGGCTACACCGTTGACCACTGCCTTGAAATTCCCCGGCCTAATCACAACAAACTCCATTGTAGGTTAATTGCAAAACACGGACGACAGTTGAACGACACTGATTACCAGACCCTACCTCCAGCAAAACTAGGAACAATGCTGTGCGGCCACTTCCCTCATATATGATACAAATGGAACAGAACAATGTCAGACCACAAAAACCAGCATCGCGATCCAAGATCCGACATTGAAATTGCTCGCGCAGCGTCATTGGATCCTATCACCGACGTTGCAAACGCAAGCCTTGGACTGGACGCTCGCCACCTCATACCATACGGACACGACAAGGCTAAAATTTCGTCAGAGGCAATTGATGAATTAGCTGGCCGCACCGACGGAAAGCTTATCCTGGTTACTGCAATGACCCCAACTCCTGCGGGTGAAGGAAAAACCACCACGACTATCGGACTTGGAGATGGTCTCCAACGAATTGGGAAACAGTCGGCTATATGTCTGCGTGAACCAAGCTTAGGCCCTTGTTTCGGCATGAAAGGCGGAGCCGCAGGCGGGGGTTACGCCCAGGTGGTTCCTATGGAAGATATTAATCTTCACTTTACCGGTGACTTTCATGCCATCAGCGCAGCAAACAATCTTCTTGCGGCAATGATCGACAACCACATTTATTGGGGCAATCGGCTTGGGATAGACACTCGTCGAGTGACATGGCGCCGCGTGGTGGACATGAATGACCGTGCATTACGCAATATCACCACTGGCATTGGTGGTGTGGCCAACGGTTTTTTGCGTGAGGATAGTTTCGACATAACAGTCGCAAGTGAGGTCATGGCAATTTTATGCCTGGCAAATGATCCAGCCGATCTAAAAAATCGACTCTCCCAGATAATTATTGGTGAGACGACCTCGCGGGAAACGGTAAATACGACGGACCTAAAAGCATGTGGCGCTATGGGTGCGCTGCTAAAAGATGCTTTTCTGCCAAATTTAGTCCAATCACTAGAAGGCACACCCGCGTTCGTGCACGGAGGACCATTCGCCAATATTGCGCATGGATGTAACACCGTGGTCGCTACCAAAACAGCTCTAAAGCTAGCCGACTATGTTGTGACCGAGGCTGGATTTGGCGCTGATCTTGGCGCAGAGAAATTCTTCAATATCAAGTGCCGCCAAGCCAATTTGGCTCCGGATTGCGCGGTATTAGTGGCAACGGTACGAGCTCTGAAAATGCATGCCGGCGTGAAACGCGAAGCTCTGTCAACTGAGAACATTTCTGCCTTGAAAGAGGGATGCGCTAACCTGGCACGTCACGTAGAAAATATACGTAAGTTTGGCGTCCCGGTCTTAGTTGCGATAAATCGTTTTTCATCCGACACCAATTCTGAGTATGATGCCCTAAGCCAATTTTGCGCAGAGATCGATGTCGATGTCATCGTTTGCGACCATTGGGCTGTTGGAAGCGCCGCGTCGACAAACTTAGCGGAGGCCGTTGTTGCGCTGATTGACAATAATACCTCCAAATTTCAACCACTTTACCCAGACAACATGGAACTTTGGGATAAAGTTAGAACTGTCGCCCAGCAAATATACGGCGCACGCGGTATTATTGCCGATAAACGAGTGCGCAAACGTTTCTCCGAACTTCAGGGATCTGGGTATGGTCACTTTCCCGTGTGCATTGCAAAAACACAGTACAGCTTTTCAACTGATCCGAACCTAAAAGGTGCACCAAGCAATCACGTCGTGCCTATTCGCGAAGTAAGACTCGCCGCAGGCGCTGGATACGTGATTGTTATCTGCGGAGACATCATGACCATGCCAGGGTTGCCTTCAGAACCGGCAGCCGAAAAAATTGGGCTCGATAATAGCAGTAAAATCGTTGGACTGTTCTAATTGAGGGAATAGCTATACGCCGTGATAGCTGCGAAACCAGGCGACAAACTGTGGCAATCCTTGCTCTATCGTCGTGATCGGCGCAAAACCGAGATCGAGCTGAGCTGCCTTTATATCAGCGTACGTCTCTGTGACATCACCTAGCTGCATCGGCAGCATCTCCCGGATGGATTTGCAGCCAAGTTCACGCTCTAGGATATCAACAAACTTTAACAAAGACTCAGGATGATTGTTGCCAAGGTTATAAAGCCGATGCGGTGGCACATCACCAACAGCGGCGGGAATATGGTCCAGAGCTGAAATCACTCCGGCGATTATATCGTCGATGTAAGTAAAATCTCGCTTCATGTTGCCGTGATTAAATAGTTTGATGGGTTGCCCTCCAAGAATCGCTTCGGTGAAAAGATAAGCGGCCATATCAGGTCTACCCCAAGGTCCATAAACCGTGAAGAACCGCAATCCGGTGGCAGGCAACCCATAAAGATGGCTGTAACAGTAACACATCAGTTCGTTTGAGCGCTTGGTGGCAGCGTAAAGCGAGATAGGTCGATCGACTCGATCGGATATCGCCAGCGGGAGCTTTGTATTCCCACCGTACACCGAACTTGAACTGGCATATACCAAGTGCTCAAAACCCTGGTGCCGGCGACACTGCTCCAAAATTATCATCTGGCCCACCAAATTTGATTGGACATAGGCCATTGGATTTTCAATTGAATAGCGCACTCCCGCCTGCGCGGCGAGATGCACGACACGTCGAATTGGTCCATTGTTGTTAAAAATACCAGAAATATCCGATTCGTTGGACACATCGGCGTGAAAGAAACGAAAGTTCTCATTTCCTTCTAACAAAGAAAGACGAGCACGCTTCAGTGAAACGTCGTAATAATTGTTCAAATTATCCACGCCAATAACACTGTCACCACGACCCAACAACTGCACGCAAAGATGGCTGCCGATAAATCCGGCCGCACCAGTAACAAGAATAGTCATTGATATCTCAGAACGCCTGTTCCACTGATATATTCAAGCATGCAGACCATAAGCGGCTGGCGTCATAAAAAACACGCTTTTGTCTGCAAGGTACATCGTTACTCGCCCTTCCACATTCTATCCGACTATGAACTCTGACGACACTACGGTGTAAAAAATACAATTCCCATGCAATCGAAGCATTCCTAGGTTATAAGAGTTCAATAGAGCTATGCCACCAAAATTGTGCGGATTGCGAGCCGCCGACGGACTTGGGAGCACAAAATACCGATGAGCATTGCCCACGCCACCCTTGAAGACAAATACACATTGGAATCTGGAAGGGTCTACCTGACCGGCACTCAGGCTCTCGTGCGCCTGCCGATGCTGCAAAAGCAACGCGACAGAGCTTCAAATCTTAAGACGGGTTGCTTTATATCGGGATACCGTGGCTCACCACTCGGTGCATACGACATGGCTTTGTGGCAGGCGCGAAAATTTTTGGCCAATAACGAAATTCATTTTCAACCTGGGGTCAACGAAGATTTAGCTGCGACCGCAATTTGGGGCACCCAACAACTAAATCTTCTCGAGAAATCGGACTACGATGGTGTGTTCGGAATTTGGTACGGTAAAGGACCAGGCGTCGATCGCTGTGGGGACGTGTTTAAGCACGCGAATGCTGCCGGCACTTCCCCTCATGGCGGTGTACTGGCACTAATGGGTGACGACCACACCGCCAAGTCATCCACACTCGCGCACCAAAGTGAATACGCGATGATGGATGCGATGATCCCTATTTTAAGTCCATCGGGAGTGCAGGAATTTCTGGATCTTGGTCTGCACGGGTTTGCAATGTCGCGTTTTTCTGGCTGCTGGACTGGATTCAAATGCGTAACCATGACGGTCGACTCCTCGGCCTCAGTCTATGTAGATCCTCACCGAGTGAACATAAAAACACCCCATGAATTTGATTTACCTGACGGCGGATTGAATATCCGGTGGCCAGACATTCAACTAGAACAAGAGACCCGACTCCATAACTTCAAGCTAACAGCGGCGCAAGCATATGCGCGCAGCAATCAACTCGACCAAATAGTTATTAACAAGGGTCCTGCAAAACTTGGCATTGTCGCTGCCGGAAAATCATACTTGGACGTACGCCAAGCGTTTGCAGATTTAGAACTGGATGAAAGCGACCTAATTCGGCTAGGGATTCGTGTATACAAACCCGCACTGGTTTGGCCCTTGGAACGGGAACAGTTGAGGGAATTCTCAAAAGGCCTCGACGAGATTTTGGTGATTGAAGAAAAACGTGGACTCATTGAAGATCAGATTAAGGAAATTCTATACAACTCATCGCAACGCCCGAAGCTGATTCTAGGAAAAACAGATGAAGATGGTGGGGTTTTGTTTCCTTCAACGTATCAACTCACAGCCGGCGGAATAGCTCTTGCTCTCGCGGAAAGAATTGGTCGTTTTGGCGATGCAGATCGGCTAATCAATCAGGCAAAATTTTTACGTAAAAAACATGGAGCCGCGCCGGCCAATGGTAATGTGTTGCGGACCCCGTATTTTTGCTCTGGCTGTCCACATAATAGCTCGACACGCGTGCCAGATGGCAGCCGCGCACTCAGTGGAATCGGTTGCCATTACCTAGCACAGTATATGGACCGCAGCACCGCTACATACACACATATGGGTGCAGAAGGAGCAACATGGATTGGCCAGTCACCCTTTAATGGCAATCAGCATGTTTTTGTGAATATTGGGGATGGAACCTATTTCCATTCAGGCTATCTGGCGGTTCGCGCAGCGGTCGCATCGGGCGCGAACATGACATACAAGATTTTATTTAACGACGCGGTAGCGATGACGGGAGGACAACCGGTCGATGGTCAGATGACCGTTCCTGATATTACATTCCAATTGTATGGTGAAGGCATCCGTCGCATCTCCGTCGTTAGCGATGAGCCTGACAAATATCCGATCGGCACAGACTTCGCGCCAGGCACCACAGTTCACCATCGAGACAACCTCGATGAATTGCAGCGCGAACTCCGAGAATGGCCGGGCGTATCTGCACTCATTTACGATCAAACCTGCGCGAGCGAAAAACGGCGGCGACGCAAGCGCGGTACAATGATTGACCCCGCCAAACGTGCATTTATTAACGACGCGGTATGCGAGGGCTGCGGCGATTGTTCGACAGCCTCAAACTGCGTCTCGGTGGAACCACTTGAAACAGAATATGGCCGTAAAAGAATTATAAATCAGTCAACCTGCAATAAAGACATGTCTTGTGTAAAAGGGTTTTGTCCGAGTTTTGTAACAATTTCTGGTGGTGATGTCCGGCAACCAAAACAAACAAGCACAGCGAGCACAGCGCACCCACTAATTGCAACATTACCTACCCCAGAGCTGCCCGTGTTAAATCGACCAACCGAAATTTTGGCCACTGGAATAGGAGGTACGGGTGTAGTTACAATTGGCGCACTCATTGGTATGGCTGCGCATCTTGAAGGCAAGGGTTGTTCCGTGCTGGACATGGTTGGCGTGGCCCAAAAGGGTGGCGCGGTCTTAAGCCATATCAAA
>CAJWOI010000177.1 GCA_913044255.1 uncultured Alphaproteobacteria bacterium | reverse complement strand
TGAGTGCGGCGGTTCTGACGCCTATTCCGGCATTTCGGCAAACCCATCGTTGGGTGCGGCCGCAGATCTTTTGGTTCGCAATGGCGGTACTGCTATTCTCGCCGAAACCCCAGAGATATATGGTGCAGAGCATCTTTTGACTCGGCGTGCAGAAACCCGGGAGGTTGGCGAGAAACTGGTTGAATTTATCAGGTGGTGGGAAGACTACACGGAAAAAAACGGCGCTGAAATGAACAACAATCCTTCTCCTGGCAACAAAGCTGGGGGATTGACAACTATTCTAGAAAAATCACTTGGCGCGGCAGCCAAGGGTGGGACCACCAATCTCGTGGACGTGTACCAATATGCAGAGGAAGTTACGGCAAAAGGGTTCACTTTCATGAACACCCCTGGCTACGACGTCGCGTCAGTGACCGGCATGGTGGCAGGTGGTGCAAATGTCGTCTGCTTTACGACGGGACGAGGTTCTGTTTTTGGCTGCAAGCCGGTACCCAGTATCAAGTTGGCCACCAATAGCGCCATGTATGAGCACATGTCGGAGGACATGGATATCAACTGCGGACTAGTAGTCGATGGTGAAGCAAACGTGCAAGAAATGGGGCAAAAGATTTTCGATGTCATCCTGAGGGTTGCTTCAGGCGAACAATCGAAAAGCGAATCCCTTGGATTTGGTGGTGACGAGTTCGTTCCATGGCAAATTGGCGCGGTGATGTAGAACGTCATGGCAAAATACCAATATGTCTGAAAATTGTTCGGACCGTGATCCCGCACTACCCATTCGACGCCAAGTAGTCGAGTTAGGGAATTCATTAATCCGGGAGATTGCGCATGAAGGCATGAGTAATCCGGACATCATCCCATTGTGGTTTGGCGAACCGGACCTGCCCACGCCCGATTTTATTATCGCAGCCTCAGACTCCGCCTTACGTTCTGGAAAAACCTTTTACACGCCAAATCTTGGCATTCCCGAACTGCGTGAAACTTTGTCTAGCTATATGTCGGGACTCTATGAACACGATATCAGCCTAGAGCGAATCGTAGTAACGGCAGCAGCCATGAACGGCATGATGATGACCGCAGAAGCCTTAATTGACCCGGGCGATAATATGGTCGCCGCGACACCCGTCTGGCCTAATTTTCTGCGTTGTGTGGAAATTATGGACGGACAAATTTCCATGGTGCCGCTAATAGCAAACCCGAGTGGTTGGCAACTTGATTTGGATCATCTGTTCGATGCCTGCGACGCACGAACCCGAGCCATCTATATAAATTCGCCCAACAATCCAACCGGTTGGGTAATGGATCGAAAACAACAGCAACAAGTTTTGGATTTTTGTCGTCAACGGGGACTGTGGGTAGTCTCGGACGAGGTTTATGCTCGAATAATATACGATCAATCCCTTGCGCCGTCGTTCTTGGAAATAGCCGAGCCCGATGATTTGGTAATCGTCATCAATAGCTTTTCCAAATCGTGGGCCATGACAGGGTGGAGGTTGGGTTGGATTACCTGCCCACGTGGATTAACGCCTGTGATTGAAAAATTAAATGAATACAATGTAGCGTCACCATCGGCTCCAGCCCAATATGCTGGCGTGACCGCGGTAAGAGACGGGGAGAATTTTGTGCACACGATGGTCGAGCGGTACCGTATCGCGCGCGATACTATTCACCAAAGATTAGGGAGCATGGCACGTGTATCCATGCCCAAACCGCATGCCGCCTTTTACGCGTTTTTTACTGTGGACGGAATGGATGACAGTTTAAATTTTGCTAAATGGACTATGCGCAAAACAAAAGTCGGACTAGCTCCGGGTCTCGCCTTTGGTGCGGGCGGTGAGAATTATTTACGAATTTGTTACGCCAAGTCTCCAGAGGTTTTAGGTGCGGCACTAGATCGGCTAGCACCAGTGTTGGACGCCTGATTTGAACTGCCTAGTATGAGTGCTGCCCCTCGTGTGGAAACCATCACTGAGGCCAGCTTACAAGAAGCGGCGAGACTGATCCAAGCAGGTGAGCTAGTCGCATTCCCTACTGAAACCGTGTACGGCCTCGGAGCAGATGCTACTAACGATCATGCGGTTGCGCGTATTTTTGAGGCTAAAGGTCGCCCTCAATTTAACCCACTTATTGTACACGTCAACGATCTGAAACAAGCACATCTGCACGCCATGTTTGATAAGCAGGCACACCAACTGGCGGAAAAATTTTGGCCGGGGGCATTGACCTTTGTATTACCATCCCGTCCCGGCTCTAGCGTGTCCAAGTTGGCATGCGCCGGCCTTGAAACGGTGGCCGTGAGGGCACCGATGCATCCTGTGGCGCGTCGCTTGCTAGAGCTTGCGAAATGTCCTGTTGCTGCACCGAGCGCCAATCGTTCTGGCCATTTAAGTCCAACCACCGCACGTCACGTTGCCGAGGATTTAGGTGCGGACATAACTTTGGTCCTCGACGGTGGTCCATGTTTAATAGGTGTTGAGTCGACGATTATTGATTTATCCAGAACACCCCCGTCTCTCCTCCGACCCGGCGGGATACCATCAGAAGATATTGCCGCCGAACTTGGAGAATTGGATATTGGTAATGCAAAATCAATCAGGGCACCGGGAATGCTCACAAACCATTACGCACCCGTGACACCAGTTCGACTAAATGCGCAAGACTGCAAAGATAGCGAGGCGTTGCTTGCTTTTGGCCCGACGCCGATCCCAGATGCAAGGGTCTCAGTAAACTTGAGCCCAACCGGTGATCTCGTCGAAGCGGCCAGTAATCTCTTTGCGATGCTGCATATGCTCGACGCAACAGATTGCACTGCCATCGTAGCAATGAGCGTACCCGAGCAAGGTCTTGGACTTGCAATCAATGACCGGTTGCGCCGGGCTGCTGCCGGACGTGAGTAAAAAGTTTCCTTTGCTGCTACGACTAACACCGCATGTTCCGCGGTTCCCAGATCAACGCCCCCGCAATAAAAGCCACGCCCTCCTCAGTAATCTCACCACTTATTACTTGGGCATATAAAATTAACCCATTCCCACCAACCCAGGCGATGCAGTAACCTTTCTAGGTTCTCGGCAAAAACATATTGGTTAGGCCGCCAAAGTGCAGAGCCGCGCTACGGTACGATCAAGCGCCCAACCTAACTCACATTGGGAGACGGATAAGATGGTTGCAGATTTGAGTGTTGCCGCGGGAGAGCTGGGCATAAAATACTTTCTCATCAGCTTTACCGACGTGTTCGGCGTGGTTCGCTCTAAACTGGTCCCTGCCCACGCTATTGCCGGCATGGAGCATTCAGGAGCCGGTTTTGCTGGCTTCGCAGCCCACATGGATATGACCCCTGCAGACCCCGACATGTTTTCCATTCCGGACCCGGCAAGTCTAATCCAGTTGCCCTGGAAACCTGAGGTCGGTTGGCTCGCAAGTGATCCCTACATGAATGGAGAACCGGTTGGTCACGCACCGCGAGTAGTACTAAAGAGAGTTGTGGAACGTGCAAGCGCCGCTGGGTACTTCGTTAAATCGGGAGTGGAAGCCGAATATTTCGTGATTACGCCAGACGGCTCAGCAATCGCGGACAGTGCCGATATTCAAACCAAGCCTTGTTACGACCAGCAGGCCCTAATGAGGCGCTACGAATTGATATCGGAAATCTGCAACTGCATGCAGACACTCAATTGGGGTCCGTACCAAAATGACCACGAAGATGCCAATGGCCAATTTGAAATGAACTGGGACTATTCGAATGCATTACAGACTGCGGACCGACACACATTTTTTAAATATATGGTCAAATCCATTGCCGAAAACCATGGTCTCAGAGCAACGTTCATGCCCAAACCTTTTCCGCACCTAACCGGCAACGGTTGTCATGTGCATGCATCCGTATGGAGTGATGGTGGAGAAAATATGTTTCCCAACGAGAGTGGTGAACTTGGGCTGTCGGACACAGCATATCATTTTGTTGGTGGCATCCTGGCTAACGCACCCGCTTTATCTGCCTTTGCCAATCCTGTGGTCAACAGTTACAAGCGCATCAATGCAGTTCCCACACTGTCAGGTGCGACTTGGTCGCCTAATACGATTACATATGGTGGGAATAATCGAACTCACATGATACGACTTCCCGACAACCAACGAATCGAGATCCGATTGGCTGACGGAGCAACCAATCCCTATTTAATACAAGCCGGGTATGCAGCAGCTGGAGTGAACGGGATACAAAATAAAATCGATCCTGGGAAACGCCTCGATGTCAACATGTACACCGACAAGAGTGTGCGCGACGTTGCGAGGCTCCCTCAAAATCTCCTCGATTCACTGCGCGCACTCGCCACCAATGAGGTCCTCGGCGATTGGTTCGGTCCCGAATTTCTAGAATCTTATATAAAACTAAAACAAGAAGAATGGGATACCTACACCCAACATTTTACAGAATGGGAAAGAACCAACGCCCTTGATGTCTAAGCACCATGAAAATTCGTGAATCCAATGATCAACTCCGACAATATCAAACTAGCACAAAAACAATTTTGGATGATATGTTTTCAAATCTTTCAGACCTACACTTTAAGAATAGACGGGGCCCGGTATGGTAAACAGTGAAACCAAGATCTCCTGCAAGGGAGTCTGGAAAATTTTTGGGCCGAATCCGGTGCGATTTTTTAAACATCACGACGGCGCATTCCACCTGCAACCGCTCTCGGACGATAGGTATATCCTAGCTATGCGAAATATCACGCTTGATGTTCAATTTAGAAAAATCCTGATGGTAATGGGGTTTCCCGACATTTGGTTTGGAAGAGTGGCAAAGTGGTTAATGTCACTTCAACGCTGCTTTGAAATGTCCTCGAGGATCAAAATATGACTAACGAGATCCGCAATAGCATCGGTGCACTTACCGATAAGGATTTACAACCCGTCATAAAGTGTGATTCGGTCTACAAAATTTTTGGCGATAATATTGAAAGAATGATACGAAAATCAGATGGCAATATCGATGTCCAAGCATTTCAAGATGCAGGCTGCATATTCGGCGTAAACAACGCTTCTTTTGAGGTCCGCAAAGGTGAACTGCTGGTGGTCATGGGTCTATCCGGATCCGGAAAATCAACGCTACTTCGCTGTATTTCGAGGCTGACTGCCACAACGGCCGGAAAAATATTTATTGATGGCGAAGATTTACTGGCCATGAATAACAAGGAACTCATTGAACTTCGTCGTAATAAGATGGGCATGGTGTTTCAGAGCTTTGCATTACTGCCCCATAAAACCGTACTGGAAAACATAGCTTTCCCCCTGCAAGTCAAAGGCGGGAATACCCAAAACAGTATTAAAAGAGCCGCAAGTATGATTGAGCTTGTTGGTCTCGGAGGACGTGAAAACTATTTCCCAAGACAATTGTCTGGTGGCCAACAACAGCGCGTCGGTATCGCCAGGTCATTGGCAGTAGAACCTGACATTTGGTTCCTGGATGAACCCTTTTCGGCGCTCGACCCATTGATCAGAAAAGAAATGCAAGATGAATTTTTGCGACTTCAAGGATTGCTCAATAAGACAATCCTCTTCGTAACACATGACTTTGATGAAGCCCTGCGATTGGCAGACAGGATAGCAATTATGAAGGATGGGATCATCGAACAGATCGATACTCCTGCGAATATAGTTCTCAACCCCTCGACAGAATACGTTGCCAAGTTCACCAATGATGTGCCACGCGAGAAGGTGCTGAATTGCGAGAATGTCATGGAGGAAATTGGTGACGCTTCAGATTTGAGTGAATTTCGAGTTTCTAAAGATGCCATCATTGCAACTGTTGCGGAAGCCGTATTGAACGAGCCAAAACCAGTCGCCGTTGTTGATGACAACAACGAGACGATCGGAGTTCTAAATAGTAAGACTATTATTCATACTCTATTTGGCACGAACGGTGTAGAGCCGGTAGACATCGTTCAAACGGCTGACGAATGACCGTGGATCAAATACCAAGGAATTCAAAATTACTGCAGTTCGTTGTTTTGTTGGTTGTATTTTTCTTTCTATATTTTTCACTTGACCCAACCGAAAACAA
>CAJWOI010000176.1 GCA_913044255.1 uncultured Alphaproteobacteria bacterium | reverse complement strand
GTGGCGCGATTTGTAATCACCGAAGCAGATAAATGTGCTTGGCCGGTTTCCCGCTTCTCGGGTCAAACAAATGGTGGTAGCGGCCATCGTTGCCAAATACAGTGCCAGATCCCGCTGACGTTGCGACCGATTCATTTACAAGTTCGACTACTTCGGTGGTTTCGTTCGGGCTCTCCGGATCCGCGAGACCAATATTCCATGGTCGGCCATCGGGGTGGTCGTCAAGGGCGCGGGTTTCTCCCAATTCTACGAGTACTTGGTTGATTCCTTGATCACGCAAAAGATCCGCCACGCGATCCGTAATGTACCCCTGTGCAATGCCGTTCATGGTAACAGCCATTCCCGTTTTTGCGAATTGTGCACTGCCGTTGGAGATATCAATTTTTCGGTAGTCCACCAGATTTAATGCACTCCTAATGTCGGCCTCGGACGGGCCGACCTGGATTCCTGGACGGCTAGAGAAGTGCTCTGAAAACAAAAGCCACAAGGGTTGTACCGTAATGTCAAAGGCACCATCGGTTTGATCACCGAAACGAAGGCTGCTGGATAGTAATTGAATGAGATCTGCGGCGGCTCCCTTGATATGGCCTTCTCGGTTCAGAATCGACAGATCGCTATTTGCACGGTGTAGACTGAAAACGCGTTCGAGCCGCTCGATTTCATGTATCGCCGTGGTAACAATCGTTTGAGCAGCGCGTCGATCGTGGTGTGCCAGCGTGAGTTTGGCAGGAGCTCCCAGCGCCGTACCTTCCCAACTATAGAGGGATACCCCTTCGGGCAATGCGTTGGCGCCCTTTCCTCCGATAAATGTGATGCCAGCCGCTGCACCAAATAGTTTCAATGCGCGTCTCCGTGAAACACCGCCCGAAGAACCAGGCAAACAGGAGAAAGATGGTGATAGAGTTGTGAAAAACATAATCGGAGGACCTCAATGAGTTGATAATTCTAGACTAGCACTATCAGATGCCTGTTTGCCACGCTTGCGACGAGCTATCAGAGGTGGGCACTGATGATCATCGTAATACATGACCTGACAATCAAGGCAATAAAAGCATTCATTCATATCAATCCGCCCACTAGAATTTATTGCACCCACCGGGCAAACCGCCTCGCATCGGGTGCAGGGGTTCCCACACTCAACGCGGCGCTTTAGCCAATCAAACATTCGCACTCGGCCGAGAATCGATAGTCCGGCGCCAAGTGGGCATATAAACCGACAATAGAATCGTTCAATAAATAGACCAATACCCAACAACAAAATTGCATACGTTACGGCCGGCCACGGGGCATCAAAACGGAAGGTGATAGCAGCTTTGAAGGGCTCCACCTGCGTGCCAGCGATAGCGAGATCAAAGGAGTAAAAGGTTAGTCCCAGAAGACCAAGAAAAATAAGATATTTGATTGCAAACAATCGCTCCTGAATAGAATGAGGAATATTTAACTGTGGAATTTTCAGTGCACGCGCAATTTTATTCAGCAGTTCTTGTAGCGCCCCGAATGGACACAGCCACCCACAGAAGATTGCGCGTCCCCACAAAAATAATCCAAAGGCGACAAAGGCAGAAATGATAAAGATCATAGGTTCGATTAGAAAGAATCCCCAGTCGAAATCATCAACAAGAGATTGAGCAATATTGAGAAGATGAATAATGGTGACCTGCGCACCAGCGTACCAACCCATCCAAATGAGAATCCATGCAAGAAATCCGATTCGTACCCAACGGTGCAGGCATCTCCGACGTGCGATCCCATCTTGGAATGACAAAATAATAGTGAGGACAATAAGCGTGGAAAAAAGAACGGAGATTTGCTCTGGATGGTTCCGCCATATTTTTCGCCAATCTATGCCTTGAGTGGCCAGTGCGAATTTCTCTTGGGTGGCAATATCGGAGACAGTCTTCGTCAACGGCTCCATTATAAAGCGGTTGGGAACCCGGTATGGAAGAGTAAACCGGACGGAGCCAGGTGCACTTCCGTTTCCCGTTCCCTCCATTAACAGTTCTAGCCGCCACGGTTGTGTCGGATCAAAGACCACGTCTGGCGTGAAAAAGAATAAACTGATTTCCTTAAGGTCAGGCCGTTCTTTGGCGTGGATGAAAGGTAATTCTTTGTGCTGGTCAACGCGCAAAGGGATTGTTGTGTTGCCCTGGACCAACTGGATTCGATCAAAAATACTCGGTTCGTTGTTAGCATCTGAATTCGACTGAAGTCCGGTGGACAGGCTGAATCCCGTATAAACGTCTCCTCGAAACGAATAATCACCATGGGATAAAATTAACAATAAGATATCATCGACACCGCGCCCTGCGCGATACTGGTCGTACCAAACTTTATCCAAAAGATTGATTCCAATCCCTGCTGGCGTCACCAAAGCCATATAGAGGTCGAAATAGGTCTCCTCTTCTTTCCACGAACGAACATCTGAAGGTGGGTCGGCTTGAATGTCTTCGAATGCGCGCAATACTTCTCCGTGGGTCATAGAAAGGTGGCCTAACGAGCCATCTGCGATCATCTCCGGCCAAGTCATCGGGCTCAACTGGTCAACATCAAGTCTACGCTTTCCTCTTTGCTCATCGGATAGGACAAGACCTCGGTCTCGGGCAATAATGCGTGCCGATCGAATAATTGCATCACTAAATACGACAGAGCTGGTGGTGGTGCGCGACACCGCGTCAACTTCGATCACGTCTCCGACATTCTTGGATGTGGTTCGCTGGGAAAATTTTTCTCCTTCCAGAGGTGAGCCTGACATGGCGATCACAACGTTTACACCTTTGCGAATGTCCAGAGCCGGGAACTGAGTAAGATACTGATGAAAGTCTTCGTCGGTTCTCCCCAAAATTGCGATTGGCTCGACGTGATGAACCAAACGAACGCCCTGTATGACACCTGCGAGGTCCATGCCGACAAGTATGTGAAAAGGTGCTTTGGAAAAGCCAACGCCGTGCACCAGGTCATAGGTTTCAAAAACGTAACCTACAAGAATGCCCTCTATGAAGACGGGAGCTGAGGCTGGCTTGCCTTCTACTTCGCCGTATCGTTCAGCAGTCGGGAATATCATTCCCAGTAATTCTGGGTTCAGATATTGGGCCAGAAAAGAGATGTCATCTGCCCCCGATTCCTCATCTGTACGGTCTGCAAGTCCTGGACTTGTGGGAAGGACCCCTCCCAAAAAAATCAAGCCTATGAAGGCGGCCACAGAAACAGTGTTGTAACGAATTCGCTGCATATCTGATGAGAAACTCAATTGAATGATGAAGGTGGGACCGGCGCGGCCTAATCGAAAAAATTCGGATTGCCACTAAGTACTGTTCGTAACTGGGCAATGGCTCCCATTGAATACGTTATCTATAATTCGCATACCGCTAAACTCAACGCACATGACTTAATGTCGATTTGTTATTGGGCAGTCAATTTGCTTCTACTGCTTTGCTATCATAGGGCCATGTTGCGCGATTTTCCATATAGGGCAAAAAAACAAGGGCTTGGCCATTTTGCCCAAGCCCTTGACAATCTATTACGTGATGCTGACTCAGGGGGTCCTGATTTTCTGGTGAATGGTCTTACAAATTGTTCGATATCCTTTATTAAACATGCCCATAGCTTAACATTGCATCCGCGACCTTCACAAAACCCGCAATGTTTGCTCCGGCCAAGTAATTTACTGGGCCCTCGTCCGCTTTGCCGTATTGGACGCATGAATCATGAATATCGCGCATCATATTCTCCAATAGTGCGCGCAATCGGTCTGGTTCCCAAGAAATTCTTCCGCTGTTTTGGCTCATTTCTAGCCCAGAGACTCCAACCCCGCCCGCGTTTACTGCCTTGGCTGGGCCAAAGAGCACTCCTGCTTCCGTGAAAGCGTCGACGGCTGGTTGTTCGCACGGCATGTTGGCGGCTTCTGCTATCGCCTTTACGCCATTCTTTATCAGACCCGCAGCTTCTGCTGCACTTACTTCATTTTGTGTGGCTGAGGGAACAGCACAATCCGCTTCAACACCCCATGGCCGACTTTTTTCATGGAAGGTAATATTTGGGAATTGATCGGCCGCTTCCGAAATACGACCCCTGCGGGCACCCTTTAGCTCCTTGACCCAGTCTATCTGTTCTTGGGTCAGGCCGTCCGGGCAGTGAATGAAACCACCAGAATCGGATAACGTCAGGGGATTCCCGCCTAGTTGCAGCACTTTTTCCGCGGCATGTGTGGCAACGTTGCCCGATCCGGAAATAAGAACACGCTTGCCTTCTATCGTATCGCGATGTTCTTTTAGCATGTTCTGTAGGAAGAAAATGGCACCGTATCCCGTGGCTTCCGTCCGCATTTGTGATCCACCAAACTCCAGTCCCTTGCCGGTTAACACTCCAACAAACTTATTAGTGATGCGTTTGTATTGACCAAACATGTATCCGATTTCTCTTCCACCGACACCGATATCACCTGCGGGAACATCTGTGTCTTCACCGATGTGTCGATACAGCTCAGTAATAAAAGATTGACAGAATCGCATTACCTCGTTGTCAGACTTTCCCTTAGGGTTGAAGTTCGCGCCACCTTTGCCGCCGCCCATGGGAAGTCCGGTGAGGCTATTCTTAAATGTTTGTTCGTAGCCTAAAAACTTCAGAATGCTAAGGTTCACACTTGGATGAAAGCGGAGACCTCCTTTGTAGGGGCCAATGGCGGAATTAAACTGAACTCTAAAGCCGCGATTCGTCCGGACGTTGCCTGCATCGTCGGTCCAAGGTACTCGGAAGTATATGACGCGCTCAGGTTCTGCCATTCGTTCTAAGATCTGGTTCTGATGGTAAACGGGTTTGTCCTTAATATATGGGAAAATCGTTGACGCTACTTCGTACACTGCCTGATGAAACTCAGGCTCACCGGGGTTTCTTTTCTTGACCCCTTCCATATAGCGCTCCATGTATTCTGCGCTTTTTGTATCGTTCACGCTAGACTTGGACATGTAACATCCCCCTATAACCAACAAATAGATATTGCGCCCATCATTGATAGGCTAGCGTGCGACCACATACAATAACAACCCTCTTTGCCTGACGAAAAATGAGGCAGGATATAGTGTATTTTGAGGGATAGGGATTCAGAGCACCAAGACGGGAGGATCCTAATCCAAGGACGTATGGTTATAGCGGTGATCGGGTTGTCTGCAATTTTTCCCTTCGGAGGTCCCACAATTGGCTTTAGCATGGTACCTCGAGGGCGCTGTACCGGGGAGGACACAGTTGTATTGTCCGCTGGCTGCCTTTCTGGTGGTGTTGCCCGATGTCAGCGATAGAATGGTAGGGAATTTGAGCAATGACGGTCTGGCCAAGGAGGCACGATGACCTCTCCTAAGAATCTCAATGTACTATCCGTGAACGCTGCTTTCGATGGAAGCCAAATGTCCGAACTGCCATGTCACGATTTGGCGGACGCCGAATCAGCGCTATCAACGGCTCATGGCTTGTTTCAGGATCGGGCTCGATGGTTGGGCGTACCGGAACGAATAGAGGTCCTGCGTCGTACTGGCGAAATCATGCGAGACCGAATCGAAGAATTGACTCTGCAAGCAGCGCGTGAGGGTGGCAAGCCGTACACGGATTCGAAGATTGAACTCAGGCGGGCGATTGATGGACTAGACAACTGCATTGAGGTGCTTCGGGCGGAAGGTGGTGAAGTAATCCCAATGGGCGTAAACAAGCCTTCTGCCGGTCGAGTCGCTTTCACTCGGAGAGAGCCCATCGGAGTTGTGGTGGCGGTAAGCGCATTTAATCATCCAATGAATTTGATAGTTCACCAGGTGGCCCCCGGCGTTGCGGCGGGATGTCCCGTAATCGTCAAGCCGGCACCTGATACGCCGCTTTCCGGGAAGTCTTTTGTTGAAATATTGCACGAGGCCGGATTGCCACCTGAGTGGTGCCAGTTAATCATAACCGATCAAATTGATGTTGCAGAAAAACTGGTGAAAGACGAACGGGTGGGACTTTTTAGTTTCATTGGCAGCGCGCGCGTTGGTTGGATGTTGCGCTCCAAACTTGCTCCAGGCACTCGTGCGGCGCTTGAACATGGCGGCGCGGC
>CAJWOI010000175.1 GCA_913044255.1 uncultured Alphaproteobacteria bacterium | reverse complement strand
CCCAACCACGCCTTCGAGAACGGCCTGGGAGTCAATACTCTTATTGGCGCTGACTCCGGGCCACCAAACGGCGGCGGTGTATTTCATGATTCCGCCGTATGGATCAAAAGTGCTTAAGGGGCCCGTCCAGCGACATAGCCGATCAATGTCAGTAAAGTCGCAACAATACCTAACCTCAGCATGACAATCGTTCCAATATGCTCGTAAAAACAACGCCAGGGTGGTTTTTACCCGAAAACGAGGCAACTCCGGAAATAATTTTCTGGAACCGCCGTGATTTTTCTAAACGCGTTGCCGCTGGAACACTGCTAGGCACGACAGGGATCAGCCTAGGAAAGAAACTCTGCGTGTCTACAGGATATGCTGCCGAAGGTCCCCTCTCTAATCTTTTTCCCGCACCCACCAACGATCTTTATGTGTTGGATCGTCCGCTAACTCCAGAACGTCTCGTAACCACTTACAACAATTTTTTTGAATTTGGCTCTCACAAAAATGTTTGGAAAAGCGCGATGCGGTTGCCTCTTCAACCGTGGCAGTTACGTCTGGACGGACTAGTTGAAAAACCCATCACACTGAGTGCCGACGAGTTAATTCAGAAGATGGGTCTTGAAGAGCGTCTGCTTCGCCATCGTTGTGTTGAAGCCTGGTCGATTGCGGTGCCATGGACTGGGTTTCCGTTAAAATCTCTCGTTGATATGGCTAGGCCACTGAGTGGAGCAAAGTACTTAAAAATGACCGGTTTTGATTTGCCAGACATCGCCCCAGGCCAGCGCCAAACATGGTTGCCATGGCCTTATGTGGAGGGCTTAACAATAAACGAAGCAGTTAACGAGATGTCAATGCTCGTAGTCGGCGCATATGGCAAACCCCTGCCCCACCAAAACGGCGCCCCACTACGATTAATTGTGCCCTGGAAATACGGCTTCAAATCGATCAAATCGATACAGCAATTTACCTTTACGGATGAACGTCCAGTGAACTTTTGGCAAGAAATTGCAAGCAAAGAATACGGGTTCTGGGCAAACGTCAATCCACAGATCCCGCATCCGCGCTGGAGCCAGTCGACAGAGAAAATGTTGGGCTCCAATGAGCGTGTCCCCACCCAGCTCTACAACGGGTACGGCGAATTTGTGGCACATCTGTACGCGGACCTAAAGAACGAAAGCCTCTATATGTGACAAACGTCACCGACTCAGTCGGAACGCTTCCGAGGAATTCCGCTCTGGTGATTTTTGATTGCGATGGCGTGCTGGTAAACTCGGAGCCTATTGCAAATCGTATATTGGCGAGAGCGCTAGTCCAGGAGGGGTATCCATGTACTTTTGAGGAATCCATCTCGCGCTTTGTAGGTCGAGATCTAGCTTCGATAATTGATCAGGTAGAAGGGGACTTGGGTCGAAAACTTTCAGATGGTTTTTGTGAACGCCTTCGTGCCAAGACCTATACAGCTTTTCGTAAACACCTCGAGCCAGTCCCTGGGATTGGTGGGGCTCTAGATCGGATCCTGTTCCCGAAATGCGTTGCGTCATCAGGTGCTCCTGAAAAAATTCAACTTTCATTGGCTGTGACTGGACTCCGACACCACTTTGGAGACGCACTATTCAGCACTCAGCAAGTACAACGTGGGAAGCCATATCCCGATTTATTTCTGCATGCTGCACTTCAGTTCGATATCAGACCTCATGCCTGCGTGGTGGTAGAGGACAGCGTGCCTGGTGTAACCGGCGGACGAGCCGCCGGCATGAAAGTATTTGGCTACTCGGGCGCCGAACATGCTTCATCCGATCTTGCGCACTCTTTGTCTCAGGCAGGCGCAGAAACCTTTTCCGATATGGACCTGTTACCAGGCTTGGTGACCAACTATTTTGGAAAATCCTACGAAGCGGATTTCAAAACTTAAGGGATATTTTGAAACAATTTGTCTAACAACGCATGCGCGGGCGTAGGAATGCCGATGTCAAACCAGCACAAGGCCGGGGTCGCCTTCATCGACGGAGAATACCAGCCGATAGACCAGGCGCGAATTCCTCTTTTAGACTGGGGTTTCTTACGCTCTGATGCCAATCAGGACACAATATCGGTTTGGGGCGGGCTTTTTTTCAGACTAGATGATCATCTGGATCGATTTGAGAGAAACGTTGCCAAACTAAGAATGACTTGCCCGTACAGCCGAAACCAGATTCATTCCATAATGAATGAGTGTGTTTGCCGCACAGGTCTTAATGATGCCTACGTGCAAATCATCATGACTCGAGGGGTGCCACCAATCGGAGTTCGAGATCCAAGGCGTTGCAAAAACCAATTCTACGCCTTTTGCATTCCTTATGTCTGGATAGCAACCCCACAACAACAAGATAAAGGCCTGCATTTGGTTGTTAGTTCGATTTGCCGCATCCCGCCTGAGTCCGTTGATCCAACAATTAAACATTATCACTGGTTGGATTTTGAAATGGCGCTGTTGGATGCCTACGATCGCGGTGGTGATACCGTCGTCCTCCTAGATCGAAATGGCCACATAACAGAAGGCCCTGGATTCAATCTATTTTTAGTCCAAAACGGCGGCATAACCACGCCGGAAAGCGGGGTGTTGGACGGCATGACCCGCCGAACATTGTTCGAGCTTTGCGCTGAATTGGAGATACGATGCACGGCCACGTCAATCCCCGCAACGCAAATCACAAACAGCGGAGAAGTGTTTATATCATCAACAGCTGGCGGCATCATTCCAGTCACAACTGTAAACAACCAGATCATTGGTGACGGATTGGTAGGCCCCATCACTCGAGCGCTACGTGATCTTTACTGGGAAAAACGTGGTTCTGGTTGGCACGGGACACCAATCAAGAAATTATCTTAGAGAGTCAAATATATTTTTTAAAATGATGTTTGGGAAACCTTTTGCAGCAGAAAATCCCGAAACACAGTGATGCGCCGTGAATCCTTTAGTTCAGACGGATAAACAAAATAGGCATCTGCAGACGGGATCTCAAGACGGTCTAGGATGCGCACAAGATTTTCTTGTTGATCGGACAAAAATGAAGGGAGTGTGGCAATTCCGATCCCGTTCTGAACGGAACGAAGCATACCATAGACATTGTTGACCGTTAAAGACGCCTCGAAGTTCGGTAATATGGTATGAATTTCGTTAACCAACCAGTTGTGTCCTGTGAACGGTGACGGCATTTCCGAACCGAAACTAATGACCCGATGGTGCGTCAACTCCGATACACTCGACGGAGCGCCAAAACGATTCAAATACGCCGGGGCTGCATAGATACCCAAGTGCCCAGTAAACAAATGGCGCTGTATTAAGTCTGGTTGCGTTGGTGGCTGCACTCGGATAGCAACGTCAGCCTCCCTCATGGTTAAATCAAGCTCCACATCCGCAACCAAAAGACTAACGGTAATGTCGGGGTACAAATCTAGAAACTCACCGATGTGTTCGGTCAGCCACAAGGAGCCAAACCCCACAGTAGTGGTAATACGCAGTGGGCCCTTAGGACGCTCCTTACTTTCCGTCAACCTTGCTTCTGTCATAGCCAACTTTGCAAAAACATCTCGAGCCGTTTGAAACAACTCCTCTCCCTGCTCGGTTAGAAGTAAGCCCCGTGCATGACGATGGAAGAGTGTCAGGTTTAGGGATTCCTCCAGGCCGCGAATCTGTCGACTTACCGCAGATTGGCTCAAATTAAGCACACCACCAGCACGAGTAAAACTACCGGTATCCGCAACAACATGAAAAATTCTGAGTTTATCCCAATTCATCTTTTTCGATTGCTAAGTTATCCTTGGTCACGGCCCATCTCAAATGACGGCAGGACTGAATTGCGTCACTCGGCTGCTTGCGCACTATCACGACTAGCCAAGTATTTCTCCGCCTCAAGAGCGGCCATACACCCAGAGCCCGCTGCAGTTACGGCCTGTCGATAGATCTTGTCCTGGACATCGCCAGCGGCGAACACACCTGAGATACTTGTCCGGGTGCTACCGGACTCGGTATTAATATACCCTTCCTGATCCATCTCCAAATGGCCTCTAAATAATGACGTATTTGGTGTGTGGCCTATCGCAACAAACAGCCCATCTACTGGAACATTGCGCATAACTCCATCATGGATGTTTCTGAGTTGCACGCCGGTAACAACCTTCGGATCAGTCCCACCCAATATTTCTTCGACACGATGGTTCCAGATCACCTCGACCTTATCATTTGCAAACAATCGGTCCTGCAACATTTTTTCCGCTCTCAATTCATCGCGTCGATGTATGAGCCAAACTTTGGACGCGAAATTTGTCAAAAAAAGCGCCTCCTCCACCGCTGTATTACCTCCACCAACCACCGCCACCGTTTTCCCGCGGAAAAAAAATCCATCGCAAGTTGCACAAGCCGAGACCCCAAAACCTTGATAGCGCTCCTCACTCTCCAGACCAAGCCACCGCGCTTGCGCTCCGGTAGTTATGACTAAACTTTCTCCTTGATAATGCCCGCCGGAATCTCCAACACACACAAATGGCCGTTGAGTAAAATCTACTTCTGTAATTATGTCGGTCACCATATCAGTTCCGACTGCGGTCGCCTGCCTTTTCATTTGTTCCATCAGCCACGGGCCCTGCACTACGTCTGCAAACCCAGGATAATTTTCAACGTCCGTCGTAATTGTCATTTGCCCACCAGGTTGTAGTCCGTGCACCAAAACGGGGTGTAAATTGGCGCGCGCCGCATAAATTGACGCTGTGAGACCTGCAGGTCCAGAACCGAGTATGAGAACTTTGCTGTATTTAGAAGACATCATGAAATCACCTAAGTCTTGACTGCATATATCGCTAAGAATGAGCACTCATCCCTGTGATCCGCCCGGGGTGTGGGCCGGCCACTCAGTTGCGAATAATTCGCATTGCATTTAAGTCGCATTCGCATTATAATCCATCTTGAGTGTTCGAGTTTGATGATTCAAGCCCAAACATGACCGCACTTCCCTCGTTTACTTGCAGTGGGCCGGGTGCCATGCCCGGTCCACTCATTTTCACCAACTATACGAAAGCGATTCTCTAAATACGAACCTATTTTAAGGGGATCTTTGAGTATCAGCCCCGGAGCTATAGCGTACGCTCGGCCCAGTTAATGACTCGCCCTATTTCCCTTCCAGTGTACTGTATGAAGACAGTGAAACAGCTTCGAGCGTAGTAAAGTTAGCCCCAATAGACTGGAGGCTACTTAAGTTTCTAGAAATGTACCTCAAGCCTGGGAACCAACAGCCTGATTTGCAAGACGCATTTGACAATATTTGGGATGAGTTAAAGTAAATATTGATTTCAAAAATGACACAAAATTCTTTTGAAGATGAGCAATAATGGTCGGAAATCCGAGAGACAAATATCTAACCGCACTCTCCAGTGGTTATTGGCGGGATCTCACGACCCATGATTTTATGATTTTGGAACCCACTCGAACAATTGCACTTTTACCTGTCTCCGCTATTGAACAACATGGTCCCCATCTGCCACTCGATACCGATACCTGCATCAGTGAGGGCATAGTCCGCGACCTCATAGCAAAAACGCCCAAAACCTTAACTCTTTTGGCGCTCCCAACAATGTTAATTGGCGAAAGCAGCGAGCACAGCGATTTCCCAGGCACATTAACTGCAACCGCGGAGACCCTTATTAAGCTCTGGGTCCAAATTGGCGAACAAGTATGTAAAACAGGGATTCGGAAAATACTGATTCTTAATAGCCACGGTGGCCAGCCACCGGTCGTTGACATCGTGGCCCAGCGTTTACGTGCAAAAAATCAACTGCTCGTAGTCAGCACAGACACGTTCCAACTGGGCGCGCCGTCCGACCTTTTCAGCGACGATGAGCTCCGTCACGGATTGCACGCGGGAGAAGTGGAAACATCAATGATGCTTCATTTACGCCCTGAATCTGTGCGCATGGAGCATGCGCAAAATTTCGTACCGAACACGATAAAGCTGGATAAACCATACAATCGAATCGCACCAAATGGCCCAGCACGATTTGCATGGCAGGCGCAAGACCTGCACAAATCTGGCGCGTGCGGAAACGCTGCATGTGCCGATGCAAAACGGGGAGAAGCAACCATAGAACACATGGTAAATGAATTAATCTTTATTCTAG
>CAJWOI010000174.1 GCA_913044255.1 uncultured Alphaproteobacteria bacterium | reverse complement strand
TGCAAATGGGCGCGTCAGTAACGACGGCCAGGCACGGTGGACTGCCAGTATCGATTGATGGTGCAATCACCCCTATACCTATTACTTACCGTCCGCCAGTAGCGTCCGCGCAAATTAAATCTGCTGTCCTGCTGGCTGGCCTTAACGCACCTGGTACAACCACCGTAATTGAGACACTTCCGACCCGTGATCATACTGAGAATTTACTGCGTGTCTTTGGGGCTGAAGTTTCGATAGAGGAAATGGGAAGTGAGAGTCACATTGCTCTAGTGGGTCAGCCAGAGCTTCGTGCTCAAGACGTGATAGTGCCGGGCGATCCATCTTCAGCTGCCTTTCCACTCGTTGCTGCGTTGATCACGCGTGATTCCAAAGTGATGGTGCAGGGTGTTGGGGTAAATGATCGGCGTACTGGTTTGTTCCAGTGCTTGCTTGAGATGGGCGCTGAACTTTCCATCGACCCGGTAGAAACTGCTTGTGGCGAACCCGTAGCTAACCTTACGGCTCGAACTTCGTCTTTAAAAGGGATAGAGGTGCCCGCCGAGCGAGCGCCGTGCATGATTGATGAATATCCGATTTTGGCAATGGCTGCTGCTTGCGCTCACGGTACGACGGTTATGCATGGATTGCGTGAGCTACGACTGAAAGAAAGTGACCGTCTAGCGGCGATAGAGGAAGGTTTGAGAGGCTGTGGTGTAGAGACGTTAGTGGAGGACGACGTGCTGACAGTGGTAGGCAACGGCCCTGATAGCATTCCGGAGGGAGGTGGGTGGGTAGCCACTCAACAGGATCACCGAATTGCCATGGCGTTTCTCATCTTGGGCCTAGCTGCCAAGAAGGCAATAACTGTAGATGATGGATTAATGATCGCTAGCAGTTATCCGGGGTTCGTGGAAGACATGTCGATCCTTGGCGCCTCTATCTCTGGTTCTGGGTAACCAAAAGCATGCTGATAGCAATCGATGGACCGGCAGCGGCGGGTAAAGGGACCCTTGCCGGGCGTCTAGCAGCTAGTCTCGGACTGGCTCACCTTGACACTGGCCTCCTTTATCGTGCTACTGCAGCTCGGCTGATGCGTGGTAAAAGCAATGCCACCTCTGAACAGGCCGCGACTGCGGCGGCACAATCACTAAGTGCGGGTGATTTAGAGGGGTCTCAACTCCGTGGCGAGAGGCTGGCCGGATTAGCGTCTTTGATCGCAACCTATGATAGCGTGCGCAGCGCTTTAATTGACTTCCAGCGCGACTTTGCTGCTTCACCGCCGCGCGGGGCAAAGGGTGCTGTGCTCGATGGTCGCGATATTTGTTCAGTGATTTTGCCTGACGCAGACATTAAGATTTTTGTTACTGCTAACGCCGAAGTCCGTGCCGAGCGCCGATATCAAGAGTTGCGAGGCCGGGGTGTACACAGTATAAGGTCAGTTATCTTGCGGGAGATGCAGGAGCGTGATGAGCGGGATCGTCGCCGTGAGGTGGCGCCGATGGTGCTGGCGGGGGATGCTTTCTTGTTGGATACGACAAATATGGATGCCGACGCCGCCTTTGAGGCGGCGTATGAGTTTGTGATGTTGCACCATATTGAGAATGGTCGAAGCGAATGATTGATATGCGGCAACGTGGATCATCCCGTCTCTATTTAGGTAGCGAAGGCATTGGAACAGGCGTGCAGGATGAGTGAAGTATCGGGGCAAAGTGCTAACCCTCTGGGCACAGACGAGGATTTTGCGGCCCTATTCGAGGAGTCGCTTCTAGCGTCAGAAAAGCTCGAAGGTACCGTAATTGAAGGTACGGTCATCGCCGTCGAAAATGATGCTGCGGTGATAGATGTTGGGTTGAAAGCGGAAGGTCGTGTGCCGCTTAAGGAGTTTTCTGCGCCCGGTGCGACTGTTCAAATTAAGGTGGGCGACAAGGTTGAAGTTTTTCTCGATCGGCTGGAAAATCGAAACGGCGAGGTGGCGCTCAGCCGCGAGAGGGCGCGGCGAGAGGAGTCTTGGGTGCAACTTGAGAAGGCATTCGGCATCAGTAACCAGGTAGAAGGGACAATTTTTGGACGAGTGAAGGGCGGTTATACGGTTGATCTTGACGGAGCGGTTGCTTTCTTGCCGCAGAGCCAGGTTGATGTCCGGCCTGTGCGCGATATCGGTCCATTGATGGGGAACAAGCAACCGTTCCAGATTCTAAAAATGGATCGTCGCCGGGGGAATATTGTTGTGTCGCGTCGTGCAGTTATGGAGGAGTCGCGCGCTGAAGCACGCGCGGAGCTTTTGTCGGGCCTTAAGGAAGGGCAGATACTTGATGGTGTGGTGAAAAACATAACGGACTACGGTGCGTTTGTTGATCTTGGGGAGGTTGACGGTCTTTTGCATGTCACTGATATCGCATGGAGGCGTATCAACCATCCGTCCGAAGCTGTGAGCATAGGGCAAGCCATAAAAGTTCAGGTTATTCGTTTTAATATAGAAACAGAGCGTATTAGCCTTGGCATGAAGCAATTGGAAGCAGATCCGTGGGATGGGGTTGCGCTGAAATACCCAATACAAGGGAGGTTTAACGGTCGAGTCACAAATATTACGGACTATGGCGCCTTCGTAGAACTTGAGGCTGGAGTGGAGGGTTTAGTCCATGTATCTGAAATGAGTTGGACGAAGAAAAACGTACACCCCGGGAAAATAGTGTCGACCAGCGAGCAAGTCGAAGTCATGGTGCTTGATGTGGATTCGGAAAAGCGCCGAATAAGCCTGGGCCTTAAACAATGTGGAGCCAACCCCTGGGATGACATTAGTGATTTGAATCCTGTCGGAGCTGTAATTGAAGGAGAAATCAAAAACGTCACCGAATTTGGCTTGTTCGTTGGGATGCCCGGTAATATTGATGGTCTGATTCATTTGACTGATCTGGCATGGGATAAGCCAGGAGGTGAGGTTGCCGCCGATTATAAGAAGGGCGACACAATTAAGGCGAAGGTCCTAGAAATTGACATCGAAAAGGAGCGAATCAGTCTTGGCGTTAAGCAGCTTACGGAAGATCCGTTTGTAAATGCTGCGCGAACCCTGAAGAAAGGACAAGTGGTTACGTGTGTAGTTTCAGCCGTGCTTGAATCGGGTTTAGGAGTCACACTCAATGATGGCATGACGGGACAAATTCGCCGCGCTGACCTGGCTCGTGACCGCAGCGATCAGAGGATGGAACGATTTTCGGTTGGCGAAAAAGTGGACGCAAAGGTCACTCAAGTGGATAAAGCTGGTCGACAGTTTTCCCTGTCGATAAAGGCGCTTGAGATAGAAGAGGAGAAGCGAGCTATGGCTGAGTATGGCTCAGCTTCAAGCGGGGCAAGTCTAGGTGAGATATTAGGTGCCGCCATCAACGAGAAGGCAGAGGCGGGTCAAAAAACTGATACTGATGCTTCGGAGGGCACCTCAGCAGACGAAGACGAAGTCGCGGCTGCCGATAGTAATAGTGATGGTGAATCGAATACCAAACAGGATTGAGAAATATAATTTTGTAGTATTTTCTCGGTTCGTGGTACGAGCGTTTCCCGCGCAGGCGTTGCTTCTTCCTACTTGATCTGGCATTAGGCAATGTCCTCAGACACAGATATTTTTCTTGATCGCCGCCGGCTGAAACGCCACGCAGCATTATGGCGAGCTGGCGTAATAGTTGGCGTTATCGTGATAGCCGCTGTTTCCCTAGGAAGGGACAATTTGAGTGGCCATCGCCAATATGTGGCGTCTTTGGGAATAGATGGACTGATTGTTAGTGACACTCGGCGTGAGCAGATCTTAAGTGACTTGATCGGCGATGAGGATGTACTTGCCCTTTTACTCCTTATCAATAGTCCTGGCGGCGAAACTGCGGCGAGCGAGGGCACGTATATGGCTGTGCGCGCCGTGGCTGCGACTAAGCCTGTCGTGGCGGTGATGGATGGCGTTGCGGCATCCGGGGGGTATATGATCGCACTTGCTGCAGATCGCATTTTTGCTCGTGAAAGCACAATCACCGGGTCAATTGGAGTCGTTCTTGAGGCGACGAATTTAGTTGGGCTGATGGATATGATGGGTGTTGAGAGTGAAATTATTCGAAGTGGACCCTTAAAAGCTCAACCCAATATCATGGAACGCATGCCGCCAGAGGCGCGCTCGGTAAACCAGGCTTTAGTTAATGAGATACATGCCATGTTTAAGCAAATGATTGTGGAGCGTCGCGGCATTGATCCGAACGTTGTCGACGCGTTGAGCGATGGACGGGTGTTTAGCGGTGCGTCCGCCAAATCAAACGGCTTGATTGATGCTCTTGGGGGGTCGCTTGAGGCTCGTCGCTGGCTCGAAGAGCGCTATGCGATCTCGGCGGCGGTGCCTGAACGCAGTGTAGATATCCCGGCTGCCAAGCATTGGCTGGATTGGTTTCTCTCGATCGTGTTTCACAAGTCTTATTTGGCGGAAACCCTTACACTTGACGGACTTGTTTCCGTTTGGCACCCTTTCACTTCGATTAAGTGAAGGAACTGGGCGGGTCCAAGTGCGGTCAGCGCTATCCCTGGGACCGGCGCTGCGTGAAGGTATTGACCCGGTGGGAAACTAGGAGTGAGTGTCGTCGATGACTAAGTCGGAACTGATTCTTCGTTTAGCTGAGGCGAATCCGCATCTGTATCAACGAGATATAGAGAGGATCGTTTCAACAATATTTGACCAGATTGCGGGCGCCTTGGCGCGCGGCGATCGGGTGGAGTTGCGTGGTTTCGGAGCGTTTTCGGCCAAAAGACGCGCGGCGCGTACTGGCCGCAATCCTCGCACCGGTGTGGCTGTTCAGGTTCCGGAAAAATTGGTTCCATATTTCAAGTCCGGTAAGGGGCTGCGTGCGCGTATCAACAAGGACTGATACTAGAGGTTTGCCGCAAGGCACTGTTTTGCGCTGGTGTCGACCGGTGTTCAGGATTCTTTTGGTGCTGTTGGTGCTTGCGGGAGTTGTGTTTTCGCTTTCCAACAGAGGCATTGTCCTGATCAAGTTTTCACCGTTGCCCTTTACAATTGAGGCGCCCATTTACCTTGTGCTGATGAGTATACTATTCATCGGTGTCCTCTTGGGTGGAGTTGGTATGTGGCTTTCGGGGCTAGGCAAGCGACACGTGGTACGTAGCCAGAACCGCCGCTTGAGGTTGCTTGAGGCTAAACTGGCAGAGGAACGCAGGCGGTATCCTGGTCCGCTGGAAGAGGGAGGCAGGGTGCAAGTGAGTGCCATGGGAGGGATTGCTGGTAGTTCGGATACTTCCCCTAATTTTGGTGAACCTACGTGAGCTTCGAAATTTGCTGGCTAGTCCTTGTGACGTGGTTTGGGGGCTCGTGGTGCAGGATGCTTTGGCAGGCTCATATATGCCGCCGTTATTAATTGATGATTGATAATAATCATGCGTGGCGGATTTTCTGCGCGATCGACACGGATGATTGCGATCGCGCAAAGTCTCTAGCCCTGGCGGTTTCGGGGCAAGTAGGAGGTGTCAAGGTTGGCCTGGAATTTTTTAGCGCGCATGGCCCCTACGGTGTATCGCTGCTAACCGACATCGGACTGCCGGTGTTTCTCGACTTAAAATTGTTTGATATTCCGAATACGGTTGCGGGCGCTGTTGCTGCGGCTGCGGCTTGTCAGCCCGCGATGATCACTCTTCATGCCAGCGGTGGCGGGGCAATGATGAGAGCGGCCGTGGAGGCAAACAAGAAAGCTGCGGACCAGTCCGGTAATACGCGGCCACTTTTACTCGGTGTTACGGTGTTGACCAGTTTTGGTCGTGATGATTTGAGAGAGATGGGAGTTGAAGAAACAGTTGCAGAACAGGTATCGCGATTAGCCGTTCTTGCTCAAGCGAATGGCCTTGATGGGGTGGTATGCTCGGCCCATGAAATTGCGGAACTACGCTCCGTATGTGGGGGTGAATTCAAATTAGTAGTGCCAGGAATCCGCCCGAAGTGGGCGGAGCCTGATGATCAAAAAAGGTTCCTAGCGCCAGGAGAGGCCGTGGCTAGGGGTGCTGATTATCTGGTTGTAGGCAGGCCGATTAGCCGAGCCGATGACCCTGCCGCTGCGGCTCGGTTAATTTCTGAAGAAATTTCTGAAACGATGGGTTCAGTCTGATGTCCGGCCTTGGAGTTACGGCTAAGATCTGCG
>CAJWOI010000173.1 GCA_913044255.1 uncultured Alphaproteobacteria bacterium | reverse complement strand
AGTGGGACTTTGATATCGATGAGTTGATTCGGGTGTGAAGAAGATTTGTGTAATTACTGGCGGAAGACCAGACTATGGGTTGCTCAGGGAAGCAATGATCCGAATTCTGGATTCAAGTGAGTTACGCCTACAACTGATTGCGACAGGAATGCACTTGTCGCCGGAGTTCGGAAACACTAAAGATCAAATTCTTGACGATGGATTTACTATCGATTGGGAGATTGAGAGCATCGTAAGTTCTGATACCCCCTCGGCAGTCATAAAATCGATAGGCTTGGGAATGATCGGTTTCTCGGACGCAATTCGAACCCTTAAACCCGATTGCGTGTTAGTGCTGGGTGATCGCTATGAAATTTTCTCGGGAGTTGTCGCCTCCATGGTTGCGGGTGTGCCGGTTGGTCACATTCACGGTGGTGAAATAACCGAAGGTTCGATTGATGAAAATATGCGTCACGCCATTACCAAAATGGCTCATCTGCATTTTGTTGCTGCGGAGGAGTACCGAAATAGAGTCATTCAACTGGGAGAGCAGCCGGAACGAGTCTATACGGTGGGTGCATTAGGTATAGATGGAATAACCAGGTTGCAACTTCTGGATTGGCAAAGTCTGATGGCGCAATTGGGCCTAGAGAATTGCAAAAAAAATGTTCTCGTCACATTTCACCCGGTAACAATTGAGCATGGGGTCTCCGAAAAGCACCTGGAGCAAGTATTGGGGGCGTTAAGTGAACTCAAGAATACGCAAATTATCTTCAGCCTGCCGAATTCAGACGCAGAGGGCCGTGCACTTCAGAGGAAGATGAAAGAATTTGCAGATTCAAGGGAGAACGTCAAGGTTTTCGCGTCGTTAGGGCAACTAAGGTACTTGTCTTGCTTGAGGCACGTTGACTGTGTCATTGGTAACTCTTCGAGCGGCCTCATTGAGGCGCCAACTCTGAAGACTGCGACAATTAATGTTGGTGATAGACAATTGGGTCGGTTGAAGGCAGATAGCGTTTTGGACTGTGCACCAAAAAAGCATGAAATCCTAGCAGCGATCGGTTCTGTGTATACACCGAAAATGCGGCAAATACTTCTTGACGTAACAAACCCATACGGGGAAGGTTGTGCAAGTAGCGCTATTGTCGAAATACTGGAGAGTGAACCCCTGGATGGCTTCCTGAGAAAACCTTTTTTTGACATGCCATATATTCACTCTGATTTTGGAATGGAAACGAAATAATTAAATACGACATCTTAAATTGTTCAAGTTTTAAATCCGTAATTTGTCTATAACAGGCTTGTTTTAGATATCGGCGGGCAGAGGGTCAAGACAGATGAAACCAGAGGTTGTTATTGTTCATGCGGTAGACACAGAGGGGCCGCTTTTTGAATCAATAGAGGCGAAATGGTTGCGGCTGGAAGAAATGTTTGGGATCGTAACCGAAGAAAAAACGGAAGCAAAACTGCAAGCGCTGTTAAATGGGGAACTCGAGGTGGATATTCCGCTAGAGAATATTCGAGCAGTGTTCTCCAGCCATCTTTCACAATTTAATTCGTCTTGGCCAGAGGTTGATGACATGTTGTCGGAAATCTACAGCCAGGAATTTCGGTTTCGGTTTCTTGATTCGTACGATCGCCCATGGGGGATCACATGGCATTGTCTGGATCATATTGGTTACGATGCCAATCCGAGAAACAGAGATTTAGGTCATCACAAGATTTTTGATCACTACGATCGATGGATATCGGAATATCCTAATTATGAAGATACGCTTGAGTGGCATTTTCACCCAGCATCGATTTTTAACGAAGCTCACAGGTGCGCGACGCTGGCTTTTCGGAACGACAACATTTTTCAGATACTATCAAGGAAAATTATAGATAGGGGTTGGTTTCCAACTTCCTTCAGGGCAGGATTTCATGCGGAACGCCCAGACTTGAATTGGTTTTTAGAGCAGTGGATCCCGTTTGACCTGTCGAATATCGCCAAGATAGACGACAATCGGCATGGTGCGCGCGACATGCAAGGTGGGCGGTTTGGAGATTGGAGAAGGGCGCCTAGCCAATGGGGAATATATTCCCCAAGTCACGATGATTATCAAGTTCCAGGTAGTTGCCGACGTTATATTGGCAGGGTTCTAAATGTTCTGAATCGTTTAGCCTCAGTTGATGAAAATGATCTGGAAACTGCCTTCCAGCAGGCAAAAGATTCCGCAACCCCTATTCTTGTTGGCATCACTGGACATGACTTTAGGGACTTAAGGACAGAGATTTGCTATTTTGGAGGCCTACTGGAAAGTGTGCGGGAGCGCCACCCAGATGTTATGGTGAGATTTGAGACTACAGCCAATGGATTCCAGCGTTGTTTATGGCCGACCGGCTTCTCAGAAAACTCGCTAAGGCTGACGCATCAGTTCCACCGGATTCATGGCGAAGTGATTCTTGAGATATCCGCCTTGAAAGGCCAAGTCTTTGGGCCTCAACCATTTTTGGCAATTAAGACGCTGGGGGGGCAGTATATTCATGACAATTTCGATTTTCAAAAAGATGGGTGGACCTATGTTTTTAATGAGCACACTGTACCGCTAGATATGATTGAAGCCATTGGAATCGCAGCTAATGACCCGTTTGGAAATCGCAGTACTATTTCTTTATCAAAGCCATGGAGTTTGCCAAGTTAATATTGAGGCAAGATAGAGATTTCCCTTTTACCTAGATCAGCAAATTGATCTGTGAAAGTGACGGCGCAAATTTTATTCCAACATGGTTGTATAAACTATAAACTGTACCTATTTAAGAAGTTATCAGGATCAAGTAACGACAGAGTGCCAGATTTGATAACGCCAAGCCCGGCCTGGTGACAAGAATATTTTAAGTGGTTCAGATGACTATGAAGTTGCGCGAGAATTTTACCGAAAGAACGAAAAGCTACCGTCTTGTTATGCGGTGATAGAGGTATAAAGATTTGGACAAACAACGAAATATGGATCACGTGTTATGTGGCGTTGATATTTCTGCGAAAGAAGCGTTAAAAAAACTTAACCATGCTGAGACAGGATGCCTTATCGTGGTTGATGAGCGAGGCCACCTGCTCGGCACATTGACCGACGGGGATGTGAGGCGTCATATACTGTCCAATAAGGCGTTATCTGAAGATATTTCCGACTCATTTAATCGGCAGCCCCATTTTTTGGTTCAAGGACAATATTCAGATGACGTGATTCGGGAAAAACTCCTGGCTGATGGTATATCGATTATTCCCGTAGTCGATGCGGCGGGTAAAGTGGCTGACTATCGGAAAAGTATCGAATTTCAAGATGCCCGCTCTATCGGGATAGAGGCGTCGGATGCAATAGACAATGTGCCTGTGATTATTATGGCTGGAGGACGCGGTACTCGACTAGAGCCATTTACAAGTATCTTGCCTAAGCCATTGGTTCCGGTTCATGGCAAACCAATAATCGACCATATTATTGAACGGTTTGCAAATCAGGGCGCGACAAACTTTTTTCTCACTGTCAATTATAAGAGCCGAATTCTGAAAGCGTACTTCGAGGAGCACGCAAGAGATTATATGGTTAAGTTTATCGAAGAAAGGGCGCCGCTCGGCACAGCCGGAAGCCTAGCCGAACTGCGCGGTGCAATTCAACAGCCCTTTTTTGTCACCAACTGCGACATTCTTGTAAAAGCAGACTACGGAAAGATATTTGCCTCACACCAGACGGGTAGGTTCGATTTAACCCTAGTAGCCTGTGCAAAAGAATATATCATTCCCTATGGGACATGTGAGATCGATGAAAAGGGCGAATTGCTAGCAATTAGTGAAAAGCCGAAATTTGACTTTTTGGTTAATACGGGATGTTATCTCGCTAACTCCAATGTTCTTGAGGGGATCCCTTTAGAGACACATTATGATATGACTGATCTCATTAGAGACCTAAGGAAAAAGGGGCAGAGAATTGGAATTTACCCAGTTGCTGAGGACTCATGGATTGATGTTGGTCAGTGGGAAGAGTACCGCAAGGCGTTAGAGCAACTGTGATCATCAAGGACTCTGTTCTAGCAGTCATCCCAGCGCGAAAGGGAAGTAAGCGACTGAAGAACAAGAATATTCGCCTTTTCTGCGGCAAGCCTCTGATTAGTTGGACTATCGAGGCTGCACTTGGCAGCCGATTGATAGACCACATAGTAGTATCGAGTGATCATACAGGTATCCTAGAAATTGCTAATGGGTACGGGGTGGCCTGCCGAGATCGGCCTAACGAAAGTTCTTCTGATGAGGCCAGCAGTTTCTCTGTGGCAGAGGACGTACTTAAAAGTCAGTCTCGGCATTATGGAGTCACTGTCCTACTACAGCCTACAAGTCCACTTAGGACTGTGGCACACATAGACCAAGGTTTGGAGTTGATGGGGGAGCCGAACGTCGATGCGGTCGTTGGTGTTACTCAAGTTGAGTATCATCCTGATGTGATAGGGTATTTAGGTGATGGTAACTCTATGGATCGGTTTAGTCGTCAAGCCAGTGTTGGTTCGACCTATGAGGAATCGATTTGGTATCGAATCAACGGAGCATTATATTGCTGTCGAACAAGCCTCCTGCTAGAGCAAAAGACCTTCTTGTTGTCGACTAACTCGATCGGATATGCCATGCCGCGGGAAAACTCCCTGGATATCGACGTCGAACTGGATTTTTTTCTTGGGGAATGCCTCAAGAAAAAAAGCATCAGCTCCGGTACGAAACAATGAAAGAGCAAGTTACGCTTGGGGGCAACCCTGGATAACTGGGCATCATCATGCTGAAGCGGTTGCGAGGCGCCTGTCTTGGCCAAAGATGGGGCATTGAAAAATTGTCTTTTGGAAGGTTAACGCAGGCAGTTATTGGGTCGATTATATTCGTATTTTTTATAAACCAAGGGTCCGCCAACTCTGATCGATCGATTAAAGTAATTGGTTGGGGTGCGCTATCTGGCTCCTACGCGGATTATGGCGTTAATTCGCGGGCAGCATTGATAGCAGCGCTTGAGGAGATCAACTTATCGGGAGGGGTAAAGCTTGCTGATGGTGCTTATGCGACGATCGATTTGATCGCTTTCGAGGATACAAAGTGTAGCGAGGAAAAGAGTATTGCTGTGCTCAATAACGCTACAACGTCACAAGGGATTCTAGCTGCATTTGGAGGGACATGTTCAAGCGAGTGTTTGGGCGTGTTTCAAGAGTTAAACCGTTACTCACAGGATGTAGGGAGCATTGACTTACTAGCCCCAGTCCTCGTTGACACATGCATAAGGCCTGGCTTAGCTAGGATATCAGATTGGGTGTTCCGTAATGTCGCCAATGACATTGAGATATACGACCGGTTTTTTGAATGGATTAGAGAAAACTACCCTGAAGTCAAGACTTTTGGCGGCGGGGTCGAACTTGATGATCCCAGAGCGTATGTGTATCACACGGCGGTTTTCGTCCAAATGGCTCTTCGCAACGGCTTTAAGTGGGTAGGGCCAGTTGTCAAGGGGGCGGGGCCTAATGTTAAGCAGGGAATGAAAGCCCTGCAAGCCGCGACTGTTAATCATAATTGGCGAAAAACGGAGACAGATTTCCGGTCCCAGGTAATTAGAATCACCAAGCATAAACCGGACATGATATTAGTTATTGGACATAGCCGCTCGACATGCGGATTCGTAACAGAACTTAGGAAGCAAAACATCGACGTGAAATTAATTGTTGGGTTTAGTCCAGTCGCATCGAGAGAGTCCCTAGATCGATGCGGCCAAGAGCTTGAAGGAATGCTCGTTCCCACCACATTTGCAGAAATGTCATCTGAGGGTAAGCATGCAGCTGCAAAAGTTGTTAGCCACGGGGGCGTGTTGAATCATCAGAGTGCCGCGGCTTGGGAGAATGCGTTCTTTTTTCTTCGAGCTGCTCAAGAAGCGAAACTAATGGCGAGGGAGGACACGCTACTTGAAGATCGGCTTAGATTAAAACAGGCATTAGCCAAAACGACTCACATGCTAGGCCTTATTGGCCCTATTGCCCGTGACGGGGTTGGGGAGGTGATACGCCCTTACGTAATCGTGAGGGCAGTTAATGGCCAATGGTTGGTCGTTTATGACCCTCGAAGTTAAACTGACCGCGAAAATCCATTAAGAGATCTTTGGTTGATATGCAAAACGTCGACCAAACTACCTAAGGTATTTCAACA
>CAJWOI010000172.1 GCA_913044255.1 uncultured Alphaproteobacteria bacterium | reverse complement strand
GTCTGATCGGGATGGTGTCCGCGTGGTCATTGAGCTTAAACGCGACGCGACGTACGAAGTGGTGCTCAACCAGATTTACCGCTATACCCCGTTACAAACGAGCTTCGGTGTTAACGCATTAGCATTAAACGGTGGGCGTCCTGAGCAGTTAAACTTAAAACAGATACTTACTGCTTTTTTGGCGTTCCGAGAAGAGGTCATCACACGGCGTACATTATACGAACTTGGTAAGGCACGTGAGCGCGCACATATACTCGTCGGGCTATCTGTTGCCGTAGCAAATATTGATAAGGTCATCAAATTAATTAGAAGTGCTTCTGATCCGAATAAGGCACGCGACGACTTAATCAGCAAAATATGGCCGGTGGCAGATATCTCGGCCTTGGTTGAGAAGATTGGTGACGTTAATAGTAATTTTGTTGATGGCAAAAACTATAAGATGAGTGAAGCGCAGGCGCGTGCAATTTTGGAACTTCGGTTGCAGCGCTTGACAGCCCTTGAACGCGACAAAATTTCTGATGATCTCAATGAGCTAGCTGAAAAAATCGTGGATTATTTGGGAATACTCAAGTCGCGAGATCGACTCCTTGAGATCATGAGTCGGGAACTCAGGGATGTTCAATCAAATTTTTCCGTGGACCGCCGTACTACGATTGAGGAGGGAGAATTCGAGTCGGATATCGAGGATTTGATTGAGCATGAGGAAATGGTGGTTACTGTTACTAACAAAGGATACATAAAAAGAGTCTCTCTCTCTAGTTACCGTGCGCAGCGAAGAGGAGGTAAAGGTCGAGCTGCCATGGCAACCCGTGACGAAGATTTCGTCAGCCAGTTATTCGTTGCCGATACTCATCGGCCCGTGTTGTTTTTTACTACGAGAGGCATGGTCTACATGCTCAAAGTATATAAATTACCAATCGCTACGCCGCAGGCGCGTGGAAAACCTATGGTAAATTTACTTCCTCTTATTCCTGGTGAATCAATCGCAACCATGATGCCACTTCCGGAAGACGAGGCAGTCTGGGATAAGATGCATGTAATGTTTGCGACGTCACACGGGGATGTGCGTCGCAACGCGCTTAGAGAATTCATAAATGTAAAGTCTAACGGAAAAATTGCGATGAAGCTTATGGAGAGAACTGATGAAGGGCCGGCTGAGTTAATCGGCGTAAAAACTTGCTGTGAAGGGCAAGACGTTCTCCTCGCTGTTACCAATGGGAAGTGTATTCGTTTTCCTATTACAGATGTCCGGGAATTCGCCAGTCGTAGTTCGACGGGCGTACGTGGAATCAGGCGGTCTCCCAATGATCGTGTAGTATCAATGTCAATTCTTGACCACCAGGAAATTGATATCGAAGTACGCGGTGTTTATCTGAAAAGAGCGGCAGCGGACCGCCGCAGCATTGGTGAAACGTTAGAGGACGGCTCGCCAAAACTAGAAAATAATCAGGCACGCGCATTGTCAGAGCGAGAGGAGATGATCCTTACTGTAACAGAGAACGGTTACGGGAAACGCACTTCTGCTTACGAATATCGAATCACGCGTAGAGGGGGACATGGTATTATCAATATTGAGACCTCAAAGCGCAATGGTGATGTCGTGGCTTCTTTTGCCGTCAGACCGGAAGACCAGCTAATGCTCGTAACCGACGCCGGGAAGCTTATCCGAATTCCGGTTAACGGTATACGCATTGCTGGGCGTAACACGCAGGGCGTTACACTATTCAAAACGGAAAAATCTGAGCGCGTAGTGTCAGTAATAAGACTCGGTGAGGCGAGTGAGCTTGATGACATCAGTAAAAATAGAGTTCAGGATTTGCCTACAACCGAGGAGGTAGAGGATATAACAGGAGGTACGGAAGATGAGTCGTAATAGGATCGGGCTATATCCCGGGACGTTTGATCCCCCGACGGCTGGTCATTTAGATATAATAGAACGCGCACTGCGCGTAGTAGATCGACTCGTAGTTGGTGTAGCTGTCAACGCTGGAAAAGCACCGATGTTTGTTCTGGAAGACCGAGTTAAGATGGTGGAAGAGGCGATTTTTGGGCTCGGTGGTAGTGCGGATTCTCGTGTCGAGGTGCGTGCATTTGAGATTTTGTTAATGAAATTTGCAAAGACTTGTGGTGCATCAATCATCGTTCGGGGTTTGCGCGCAGTCTCTGATTTTGAATACGAGTTCCAGATGGCCGGAATGAACGCGCACCTTGAGCCTGAAGTCGAGACCGTTTTTTTGATGTCTTCAGAGCAGACTCAATTTATTTCGTCACGCCTAGTTAAGGAAATTTGTCTGCTTGGTGGTGACATAACAGATTTTGTACCTGCAAACGTGAAGGCGCGTTTGTTGGAGAAGGTTGAATCGGGAGAGAAGAAAAATACCTAGCAATATTATAATTTTGAAAGGTGGGAGCAATGCGGAAATTACTTTATTTGTTTCCCATAACAATGGCGTTAGCGATGGCAGAACATGAATCCCTAGCCGGGAGCCCCGAGAACACGTTGTACATGGATTTAGAGTATGGACGGGTGGTTATTGAGATGCGATCTGATTTGGCACCAAACCATGTGTCTAGAATCAAGGAGTTGGTACGTTTAGGATTTTACGACGGTGTTGTGTTTCATCGCGTGATTGATGGATTTATGGCGCAGGGGGGTGATCCAACTGGAACAGGTACTGGAGGATCGGGAGAAAATATCGATGCAGAGTTTTCGAATGCCGTACATGTTCGTGGAACTTTGTCGATGGCTCGAGCTCAAAATCCGAATAGCGCTGATAGTCAGTTTTTTATTTGCTTTGCTGACGTGCCCCATTTGGATGGGCAGTACACAGTGTGGGGCCAGGTGATAAAGGGTATGGAGCACGTAGATAAAATTAAACGCGGCGCGCCTCAAAATAATGGATTGGTGGAAAACCCCGATAAAATTATTCGAATGCAAATCGCATCGGATTTGGAATAAGCGTTAGCAGTTTCGTCTCATGCGGGTCGATTCCTTTGATTTCGACCTCCCGCGCGAGCAGATCGCGGATCGTCCTGCACGGCCGCGTGATAGTGCGGGACTGCTGGTGGTTACCGACCATCTATGCGACGCCCGTGTGCGCGATTTGCCCAGCCATCTGCGACCGGGTGACTTAATTGTTGTTAATGATACCCGAGTTATACCCGCTCTTTTGTCGGGCCATCGCGGGAAGGCTAGGGTTCAGGTAACATTGGTTAGGGACCTCGGAGATGGGAATTGGCGTGTCCTGGTATATCCAGCGCGAAAACTTGAGTGTGGTGATGAAGTCCTATTCCCGTCTCATTTTAAGGCCACGGTTGTATCCTTGGGATGTCGCGGCGAGCGGATAATTAAGTTTAATGGTGATACCGAAGCAGTGCTAGCATATTTGCATCGACATGGCACATTACCCTTGCCACCGTACATTTCTCGGTCCGAAGGGGCCGACGAAAGTGACGTTATGGACTACCAAACGATTTACGCTGATCGGATGGGGGCGATAGCTGCGCCCACCGCAGGCCTTCATTTTACAAGCAAGCTTTTAGATACGCTGCATGAATCGGGAGTGGATATGCGTCGACTCACTCTTCATGTCGGATCAGCTACTTTTAGACCTGTGGCAGCCGAAGATACAAAAGATCACATTATGGAATCTGAGTGGGGAGAACTTTCATCTAGTGTGGCAAACAGAGTCAATGATGTTCGCTCAAGAGGCGGCCGTATAATCGCAGTTGGTACTACCGCGCTTCGACTGCTAGAGACCGCCGCCGATGAAAATGGGGTGGTTCATGCCTTTACGGGAGATACAAATCTTTTTATTACCCCCGGTTATCATTTCAAGGCTGTTGATCTCCTGCTAACAAATTTTCATTTGCCACGTTCCACCTTGTTTATGCTTGTTGCGGCATTTTGCGGGTTGGAACGTATTCAAGCGGCCTATGCTCACGCTATCCGAGAGAATTACCGATTCTACTCATACGGAGATGCCTCCCTACTCACGCTGAACTGCCCTCCATGACCATCTCCTTTGAGATTGAAGCCTGCGATGGCGAAGCGAGAGTGGGCCGTGTTCGCACTGCACGAGGAACTTTTGCGACGCCAGCTTTTATGCCGGTTGGTACGGTCGGCACTGTTAAAGCAATGACACCTGAGGCATTGGCGCGGTGCGGGGCCGAAATTATTTTGGCGAACACCTATCATTTAATGCTTCGACCAGGGGCGGAGAGAATAGCGTGTCTCGGCGGGGTTGGTAAGATGATGGCTTGGCCGGGACCAGTACTGACAGACTCGGGAGGGTTTCAAATTCTGTCCTTGTCCAAATTGCGCAAGTTGTCGGAAAAGGGGGTCACATTTCAGTCCCATATTGATGGAACTCAACATGTATTGACACCCGAGCGAAGTGTCCAAATTCAGCGTGACTTGCATTCAACCATAACTATGGCGTTGGATGAATGTACATCCTTTCCTGCATCAAAAGATGTGGCAGCTAAATCTATGGAGTTGTCAATGCGTTGGGCGTCGCGTTCCAAGGCAGCCTTTTCGCCAAAATCAGGTTTTGGAATTTTCGGTATTGTACAGGGAGGAATGCATCAGGAATTACGCTCCGAGTCAGTTGGCTCACTTGTTGAGAGTGACTTTGATGGATATGCGATTGGTGGCCTGGCAGTCGGGGAGGGTAGCGAATTGATGTATGAAATTATGGGATATACGGCAAAAAAGTTACCGATAGATAAGCCCAGATATTTGATGGGTGTTGGCCGTCCGGCAGACCTTGTAGAAGCTGTGACTTCCGGTTGCGATATGTTTGACTGTGTTCTGCCTACTCGCTCGGGGCGCACTGGCCAGGCTTTTGTTCGGAACGCGGTCGTCAATATCCGTAATCATAGGCACAAAGATGATCCTAGACCCCTGGATGCGAGCTGTCGGTGTCCAACATGTCTCGGTTACAGTCGGGCATACCTTCATCACCTTGTCCAGACGAAGGAAATTTTGGGTGCAATTCTTATAACTTGGCACAATTTGCATTATTACCAAGAATTAATGAAAGAGATGCGTGCTGCCATTCGCTCGGGCGAACTAACGCAATTTAGTAGCAATTTTTTAGTTGACGAAATGAAGGGAGATATCGAGCCACTGTAAACGGGGCCGTCCTCCAGAAGGGTAAACGAGGCATTGCTGTAAAGGTTATTTTCATGAATTTGTCGATGACTCGTTCCGTGCCTTGACCCTTTAGAATGCCCCTCCTATCTTCGCCACGAAGTTTGGGAGCGCGCTTAGCTCAGTCGGTAGAGCAACTGACTTTTAATCAGTGGGTCACAGGTTCGATTCCTGTAGCGCGCACCAAATTTTTCAATAGTTTAAGGGGAATTCGGCGTCATCGGAATTTAGTTAAGTCACCAATAAGTCACCACGCGGTGGACGTTCGGGCGCCGAATCGTGCCCATTTTGCGATGCCATGGCGACCGGGAAATGATGTGTGATTTGGCCAGGCCCCAGTTCAAAATGCCCCCTACAGCGGTTTGACGGTAGGCGGGCATTTTCAAGGTGCCAGCGTGGTGACTGGCACCGAAGGCGGACAGGGTTCCGGCAAAATTGCGCCAACACGGCTCGATCAGGTGCATACCGCCGCGATTTGTCGATATGGGCCTAGATCGGTGGTTGGGCGTGCCATATCCAACGGCGCCGGCTCAAATAGAGCGTTTGGGTTTGACCCAAACTCGGCCCGTGGCTCTCGAGTCGGGTGCCATCGCGTTCGATCGCTGAACCACGACCTCTCGGAAAGCCCGAATCGGCCACCTGGAAGAGTCGCCACACGGTTTATCAACTGGACCGATATCTCGCTCCGCCGGACCGCGTTTCTCGATGAAAAAATCCGACCAAGAACGCGTTGCCCCATATCGGCTTCGCAGATTTCCAAGAAAAAATCACCCTCTAGACCTCGAACGACAATGGCAACGACGATTCGGCCAGGGGCGCCCGCTTTGGTGCGGCTCGCTTCCGGTGCACCCCAGAAAGCCGACGTGCGCAGGCCCCCTGATGGATGTCTCAAGTTGACCCGATGTATGGACCGGCTGCTATTCGCAAGAGAGAATTTCATGGATACCGGAAGTCGCTGATATGTATCCGGCCTTTTTGATCGGCACGCGGGCCGTGGCCTTGATGGGAGTACGCACGCACGTTTGGTCTCATTA
>CAJWOI010000171.1 GCA_913044255.1 uncultured Alphaproteobacteria bacterium | reverse complement strand
GCCACTTTGTTGCAGTCAAAAAAGAGTTGTGCCAAAAGGTCGTCGTCCAAGGGCTTAATGGTATGCAGGCTAACTAAGGAAGTTGAAATTCCCGCTTGTTTCAACCCCGCCGATACCTCATTTGCAACCGAAAGCATATTCCCCACACCCAGCAAAGCGACATCCGTGCCATTTTCAAGGACCACTCCCTTTCCTATTTTAAATTCAGGAGGTTGCGAATGCACTTGTGGCTCATCTTTCTTGCCAAGGCGAATATACACAGGTCGTTCTAATTCGACAGCCGCTCGAACAGCGAGCTCTACTTCCGTCGCATCTCCAGGACAAACGACGTGCATATTGGGCAGCATACGCATCAATCCGATATCTTCCATGGAATGATGGGTCGCCCCTAGACTCGCATAAGAAAGACCAGCCCCCGTTCCCACAATGATAGCGGGATAATTTGGATAACATATATCAAGGCGAATCTGCTCTAGGCATCGCACAGTGTTAAACGGTGTGATGGTATAGGTGATCGGATGCAAACCACTTGCTGCTAAACCTCCAGCAATACCTATCATTCCAGCTTCTGCAACCCCGCAGTTATAAAACCGATCTGGGTGGTGTTCTTTATAGCCATCAAAAAGGCGGTTACCTATATCTCCGGCCAAAAGAATGATGGCTGTATGGTCATTGGCCAGATCACTCACCGACCTTGCAAAAGCATTTCTCACTCTAAACCCAGTTCTTCTCGTGCCATGTTGATTTCATCCCGGGTCGGAACTCTATAGTGCCAATTATTGTCATCCTCCATAAATGAGATGCCCTTTCCCTTAACGGTGTGTGCAATATAAACCCTTGGCAACCCTGCACACTTACGGGACAGTTGAGTGCTGAGCTGATCATGATCGTGTCCATCGATTTCTTCGACCGCCCACCCAAATGCACGCCACTTATCTACTAACGGATCAAGTGCCAACACTTCTTGACTTCGCCCTGTTGCCTGCCACTTATTAAAATCAACAATGGCGCAAAGATTGCTTAATTTATGCCGTGCAGCAAACATTGCCGCCTCCCACACTGACCCCTCATTACATTCACCATCGCTTAGCAGAGCATACACGCGAAAAGACTTCTTCTGAATTCTGGATGCGAGCGCCATACCATTTGCTATGGGGAGGCCATGTCCCAGAGAACCTGTAGCGGCTTCCACACCTGGAAGATTCGGCGAAGGATGTTCTTCCAGAAGTGAATTTGCCTTGCCATAGGTTGCTAATTGAGATGGGTGCAAAACTCCTTTTCGAGAAAGAACAGCATAAAGCCCCGCAGCCGCATGACCCTTACTCAGGATAAATCGATCCCGATCAGGCCAATCAAGATTATTTGGATCAAACACAAGAATCGATTCATAAAGTACTGCGAGTATGTCAATACATGACAATGCAGAAGCCAAATGCGCGGCTTTGGCCTGATGGGATAACTCAAGCACTTGTGCTCGCAATTCGGCAGAAATTAAGTTCCAATTCATGTTTGCGAATCCAAGTTAAGTTGCTTCATCCATTTGACTGTGTAACACTGATCTGAGTCCACCAACTCACCATCTTTGTACCTATCGATAACTTCATCAATTGCATCAGCCACTGAATACCGTGGAAAGAAACCAGTCGCCCTTAACTTATCTGAATTTTGGCGATATGATCTCGGATCGTTGGAATCGGTTACTTGAATTTTGGCTGGAACCTTTTTAACAACCTGTTGCGCAATGTCGAGAATAGAAATATTCTCAAATCCTGCGTTGTAGCACCCGGAGTCGAGATTCGGATTCTGGAGGAAATGCTGATATACCCCGATCATATCCTGTATATGAATATTAGGTCTCGTTTGCTGACCGCCAAAAACGGTTATCACGCCGTTCTTTAACGCCTGCAAAGTCAGCATGTTAACGCTAATATCTAATCGCATCCTTGGAGACCATCCACACACAGTAGCGGGACGGATGCAGTGAATGCGAATTTTTTCCTGAAAACTCAACAAAACGCGCTCGGCAACCATCTTCGTTTTGTTGTATACAGAAATCGGAACCAATGGTAAATCCTCGGTGACCTGGGCCTCCTTTTTGACACCATAAACGCTGCCTGAGCTGGCAAAAATAAACTGCTTTACTCCAAATCGAACCGACCTGTCCGCTAACTGTTGGGTAGCCAAAACGTTGACTTCCCAAGACAAAGAAGGGTTCAACTCTACACCTGGATCATTAGCGATATTGGCTAGATGGATAACTGCTTCGACACCATCCATAGGTATATTGTCAGTCTCCCGAATATCCTCTTTAATAATTTCCAAGCAGGCGTGACTTTCAAGATGGTTGCCAAACCATTGTGTATCGACAACGATTACCTCGTTTCCTTGCTCGAGTAATTTTTTTGTCAGAACTGTGCCTTTATAGCCGCAACCACCAGTTACCAAAATTCTCATTGGGGTTTACTTACGGTTTATGAATATAGGCTTGGGGTTGATCAAGCAGTGTCTCGAGATTGGCTTCCACCCAATCAAGAGTTTCTGCAATACCGGTTTCTAGATCAACAGCATCTGTCCAGCCAAGTTCCTCTCTCAACTTGGCACTACTAAGTAGGTAAGCCTGATCTTTTCCCAATCTGTCATCGGAAATCTCGACCAGATCTGAGAATGCTATACCTGTCATACTGGCGATAAGTTCCACCAACCCCCTAATAGTTGTTTTTTGCGATGTCGAAATATGGTAGCACTGGCCCGATTCACCTCGCAAGGCAACCTGGTAGGTTGCTTCTGCGACGTCTCCAATATGAATAAAGCAGCGAACTGATTGCCCACCCCCATGCAATTTGAGTGTTTGCCCGGTCCGCGCACACATTAACGCCCTTGGAATGATCCGATAAAGTTGCTGTCCGGGTCCATACACGTTTGCTGCTCGAGTAAAAACAACTGGAAACTGGTATGCCCGAAAAAAACTCATCAAATGTAAATCACAAGAGGCTCTAGACACGGCATAAGGCGTACTTGGAGCAAAATTATTATTTTCTATTATCCAACCATCTGTGTTTCCGTAGACCTCGGGCGTTGTGACATGCACATATTTCTTGAGGCCACGCAATTTTCTTAGCGCATCGTGCAAACGCACCTGAGCAACCACATTTGTTTGATACCAATCTTCTGGTGAATCCCAACTCTGGGCGACCATTCCTTGGGCGGCAAAGTTGACTACATATTTGGGGGAAAAATCTCGAATCAGATCAACCACTGCGCGATGATCTGTATTTAGATTTCCCTGGAAAAATTTGAACAGGTCAGGATATGATGGGTCAGATTTATAGGGGAGAAAAACCGCGTCAGGCTCCGCCGAGCGACTCACTCCTAGAACTTGATGTCCTTGCTCCAGCAAATATCTCGCGAAATTCGAACCTGAGAACGAGTTACTGCCGATCACAACGAAAGGTTTGGACATTAGGCGCGCCCCTTGTCGGGACCGATATTTATCTGAGATTAGGCTGAGAGTCGAGTTGACTGGGTCGAATGGAGCAAAGAGCCTCTCTATCCAACCAGGCGGATAAGGGTCGTAATTTTAGTCTATTGGCTCACTGTTTTCACGGTCAGCGTCCCTAATTTCTATTCAGCCGGTCAGACTTCCAATTAGCCTCGAGAGAGAACTGGCATATCGCACCTTCCTCCATCGAGACCCGAGCGGCTATCTTGTATTGAAAGCGTAAAACCTCTTCGCTTTTTGATGCTGTGGGATGGAACCGGTCTTGGGCAATGATTTTTCGAGCAGAACTCTTGATTCGTTTGCGCGCCATCTCTTGAAGACCGCTCTGCGGGAGATGCGGGCTTTCCAACAGTTTCAGGGACTCCACTACAGCATCTCTTATTTCCTCTGGACTGTTCTCTCTTAATTCATATCTGGATGATATCGAGCCGAATGGATGCAATAAATCCCGCCCAGCATCGACCAACTCCCCTAGGCTAAGATACCTCTCCTTGTCTTTAGAATAGACATGCTTTAACAAGCCTCTATCAGTTGCTCTGATAAGGGCACCACAGCTCCAATCGCATATGTTGAGAATCAACATCTGGCGAGAGAATAAGATCGCAAGCTCCATCGGCCCGGAAACACTGCCGATAAATAGCCGACAATTCGCAACAAGAAAAAGATCCATCTCATCAGATTTATAGGCAGAAAAAGGATAATCAATTACCTTATCCATATCTGGAAGCGGCGTCATTGACTTATCGCCGATTCGGATCACCCAACCTCCACGCTCTGTGATCTCCTTAATCCCGCTAATGTAGTTTTCAATATTCGCATTTCGATAGTCGCGCCGACCAAAATCATTCTTAAAGCCGCCTTCCCGTACGTGCACGCATACAAACCAGTCCTCTGGCCCCACACCCATTTTTCCGAGCTTTTCTCGACAGCACTGCTCTACACTCGAACGTAAAGTCGGTGGCTTATAGTTGGCCAATTGCTGGTGCCAGTTCATCGCCACCACCCGATCCCACGAAAAAACATTCCTCGTCTCTGCAGGATTATCTATCCAAAGCGAATCAACCCCGACTCGGGGAAAGTTATAACTTTCATATAAGCGCTTACCTGTCCAACGAAAAAGTGTTCGGCTGATGATTCTAGTAGGGAGATAGATGAAACTCAGGACAACAGCACAGCCAATAAGTACAATCTTGGGAGGTCTGGCAAAGTATTCCGACACCAATGACATTGAAGCTCTACTAACTAGCCGATATGCATGCAGGGATGGGATATTTAAGTGCTCTAAAAGCAATAGCCTCAGCTGCTTTCTACGTGCCATTAGTAGCCCAAAAAATATCTCCTCAATACGATTACCGATTGCATAAGGGTGTGGGGTAAGCAAAAAAGTTTTCTTACAGGACCCGAAGCCTTTCAATTCTTTCCGAAATAACAATGCTAACTTTTTCGCCTTCATATTCTTACAGATTGAAAGAGTGCGCAGGGGCTTGAAAAAATAAAGCGCGATAACACGCCTCTCATACGGCTGTGTACATATTTGCCGTTCCATTGAGCATATTGCCTTCTAGCTCAATTAAACTTAAGTGACCGACTGGGTTATTTGCTCCACTTTCAACTTTTTCTCGATAATGAAGTCGATAACAGCCACTAACCAAACATGGTGTGTCATCTCTACATGATTATATGACTGACTATTGGCCCAGAAATTAATTCTACCTAACGCACGTAGCGGGTTATTCTCAGAAAAACCAGAAAATGTAACCAAGCCTAACCCTAGGCTTAACGCTTTTTCTGCACCATTGAGTATGTTTTTTGATTGGCCGCTGCTGCTGATCAGGATTACTAGATCGCCATCGTCGGCATAAAACTCCAAAGCCTTCTCCACCCAATACTCATAACCAAAATCATTGGAAAAACACGTAATGAGATCGGCTTCATTAAAATTAATAGCGCGGATTCCCGCGGCTTTCACGAGATCTACCGCTACGTGGCTAGCCATCGCAGCGCTCCCGCCATTTCCAACTAATACTACTTTCTTACCAACAGCGTCTGCCTTAACAATCAGTTCGCTGACGCGAATTAGATCATTTAATGCCACCTCTTCAATTCGTTCTGACAACTGTCGAAAATATTTGGGAAAGTAGTCTGCAAGATTCATCCGTTCACTCTCTGTATATTGAGCACCAGAAAATTAATTACTCTTTCGAAAGTGCGTTTTAGCCCGAAGCAGGTTAGTCACGGACATCCTATTGTACCAACTTAGTTAAGCACACTTGGGTGAAGATCCTAGAACGACTCCTCTTCCACGATCTAATGAGCACTCATCGAACAATTCCATCGAATTTACCCGACACAGTCACCGGAGTGACGAAATTTACTGTCCGACGGATACCCGAAGGGGCGCGGGATACATTCGTACTAGCAAGCGAAAAGGATATAAAAGCAGGACAATCATAAGGAGCTTAGCGAAAAAATCCCCTGCCGCCCAGCTTGCCCAGGGCAACCCGGTCCCGGCAAAGGCCAGAAAGAAAAAGATCAGGGTATCGACAAAGGAACCGATCAGCGATGATGCCGCTGGGGCCTTCCACCAGGCCTGCTGGCGCAGAGCATCAAATACCTTGATATCCAGCAACTGGGCAGCGAGGAAAGCTGTGCCAGAAGCCAGTGCAGTGCGTAACATGGCAAAGGCGTCCGGGTCACGAAAAAGCGCCTGCCACAGTGACAGTGTGCCTGACTGGCTCACACCGGCCGCGAT
>CAJWOI010000170.1 GCA_913044255.1 uncultured Alphaproteobacteria bacterium | reverse complement strand
AGTTTTGCAAACTCATCCAGTCCAAATTCTGTCCCACCATGTTAGAAAGCCGTCGTATTGCCATCTCAACACTGTAGATCTCGCTAGGTTCAATTGACATCCTGGTTGATACGCCACGTCGACGCTGATCCGCATATGCTCTGACCAGATCGTGCATCGACGGCGAATAATATGGCCGGAATACAATCGCTAAACCTTCAGCATTGCCCCGCGCAAACACGTCCCGGCCGAGCAAGTCACTAGCAAAAAGGGTTTGCCCGGCGTCGCGCATAGCGTCCAAACGGCGCAGTTGTAACGCTAATGCTTCCGCAAGAAATTCAGGATCCGGTTCCTCTTCATCATTCTCACGCGGCAGAAGAAGTCGTGATTTCAAATAAGCTAGCCAAGCTGCCATAACAAGGTAATCCGAGGCTAACTCCAAACGCAACTGGCGCGCACTTTCAACATACGCAAGATATTGATCCGCCAGTTCGAGAATGGAAATTCGGGCCAAGTCAACTTTTTGTCCTCTGGCGAGAGCAAGGAGCAGGTCAATAGGACCTTCAAAACCATCCAGATCAAGTACTAGTTGTTGAGGTTGTTGCAACACCGATGTTGGAGTTCCAGTTTTCATCAATTTTACATTTGGGATCGGCATATTACCTCAGGCCGGCAACAACTGCGATCAAGTTAAATAATGTCTCCACCGGCACACCAACCAACCAGACGAAAAGATTAAACTCTATCCCAATCCCGCCAGCGATTAACGGGACGATGAATATTAGGCCAATCAAAACTAACAACCCATACCGCTCAGTCCGTGCCAACAGACTTGACCAAGGGTGTGGCAAGAGCCCCACGGCTACGCGGCCTCCGTCCAGTGGAGGAAGAGGAATTAGATTAAAAACTGCTAACACTAGATTGATTAAAATGGAATTTACCAAGTTTTGTACTACCCATGATTCCACGAAACTAGGAGCTAAAACAGCGAGGTGAACTAAGAAAGCTGAGACTAGTGCCAGTACAAAATTTATCCCGGGCCCAGCCATGGCTACCCAGACCATGTCGCGGCGCGGATTGCGGAGTTTCATAAAATTGATCGGCACAGGCTTGGCAAAACCAAACAGAAATGGAGCACGTATCAAGATAAGTAAACCTGGGAGAAGTAGGGTGCCAACCGGATCAATATGCTTTAACGGGTTGAAAGTGACCCTCCCCTGTAACTTTGCCGTGGGATCTCCAAGTTGCCACGCTACGTACCCATGTGCAGCCTCATGCAGCGTGATGGCAATTAACACGGGGAACAACCAAGTCGAAACTAAATACCCGATTTTCGCTATTTCCCAGGTCGAAACTAAATGCTGGATTGCCGCCATTGTCTGCGTCTCTCCTCCCTAAACGAGCAAACTATCAAGGTTTATTTTTGCATCAGCGAATTCTTCAGGCGAAAGTTGCTTGCCACGAAGCGATGCTGCGCGTATCGCACGTCTCCGACTGAGTTCCCCCATGAAATCGATGCCATCCGCTATTTCAGTCATTTCCTTTAATTTCCCGTTACAATGAAGCACTACGTCACAGCCGGCAGCCAACGCCCTTTCCGCCCGTTCGATGGGGGAACCCTGAAGCGCAGGCATGCAAATATCGTCAGTCATCAACAAACCTTCAAAACCGATTTCACCACGAATTACATCGCGTATGACCAACGGCGAGGTAGTTGCCGGCTGGTCTTTATCGATCGCCGTAAAAACAACGTGAGCCGTCATTGCAAAGGGCATGTCGCATAGAGCCCTGAACGGTGCGAAATCAGCCCCCAACAGGTCTTCCCAAGCGGCCTCTACAAAGGGCAGCGAGACGTGGCTATCAATTGTTGCGCGCCCATGGCCGGGTATATGCTTGATTACTGGCAATACCCCACCGCTCAACAACCCTGAACAAGCTGCACGCCCGAATTCTGCCACTCGAGCAGGCACAGCGCCATATGCGCGGTCACCTATTATCTCGTGTCCTCCTGCAACCGCGAGATCGAGTACAGGCATACAATCAACAGATATATTAAGTTTGGAAAGTTCGTAGGCAATTATTTGGCTATTCAGAAAGATAGCGTTACATGCCTTAGCAACATCATCCCCTATCAAAGCCCCCAATCTCCCAGCGGCTGGTGGGGTGCGCCAAAAAGGTGGTCCAAGGCGCGCGACACGTCCCCCTTCCTGATCCACGAGAACCGGGGCATCTCGTCTACCTACCGCCTCTCGAAATTCACCTACAAGCAAGCGCACCTGCTCAGGATTTTCTATATTGCGATCGAATAGAATAAATCCATATGGATTGGCTTTAGCAAAGAGAGAGCGTTCATCATCACGCAGATCGGGACCCGCGCAGCCAAATATCAACGGCCGAGGTGCGGGTTCAAGGTCGTACAATCAGACAATCCAAATTTTGCGCAGTTAAGGCCTGACATAGTGCTGCAGCCGCGTCGTGATCCGCTATCAATCCGGCTTGGAGACGATAGAAAGTCCCACCAGCATCCTGTAATTCTACCTTACTGATGGTAGGCGACAAGCCACTAAGCAGCTGACTTTCCTGCGCAAAGATTTTCTCCCAGCCTGCCTCCGCGGCCTCAAAGCTACGAAAGGAAGCAAGCTGCACTGCGAATAAAGAATTTAACGTGTGTAACGATTTGGATGATATAGGAGTCCCATTGACGGATTCACTGTCAAAATCAGATGGCACCGGTCCGGAATCCGCTTCGACACCCTCGGCAACACCCTCTATGAAACGCTTATGGATAATTTCTCCACCCGATTCTGGGTCCGCCGGATCTTTGGCCAAAACTTCCAGCATTTCTTCCAAATGTTCAGTTGTACCGGCTAACTGGGATGGGTGGCGTGGCTTTTCCGGTGACGGAAGTAATTTTTCCACTCGTGTCGTCTGCCTGCTATCCTCGAAGGCATCAAACACTGTTTTATCCAGGTGCGGCACCTGCAACCCCCCAGGTGATTCCGGCGGAACACGGGCAGGACCCGAAGGTGCTTCAATTACAGGTAGATCGGCATAGTTCTGTAAACTTTCCTGTGTTGTAGCGGCACGCCATACAACGAAAACAAACAAACAAACTGCGCAAAACACCGCGCTGCAGGCCAGGAAGGTTCTCAATTTGTTGCTAAGTACCATTCAGCGCATTTCATCTTGTGGAGTAATCCCAAACAGATTGGCAAGTCCTCCAACAATTACGATTCGAACCGCTTCAATCAAAGCCAAGCGAGCGCGGGTAAGACTCGGATCATCCTCAACGATAAATCGCGCACCAGGCTCGTCGTTTCCCTTATTCCAAAGAGCATGAAACGAAGAAGCCAAATCATACAAGTAAAATGCCAAGCGGTGGGGCTCACATGCAACTGCGGCAGCCTCAACTTGCCGGGGCCAGTCGCCAACTAGCCTAATTAGAGACAGCTCATCGGATTGTTCAAGGCGAACCAAATCGGAGGCACTAACAGGTTTACAAAAAGCATCGTTACCAGATACCCGACGCTTGATGGAGCATATTCGAGCGTTAGCGTATTGAACGTAAAATACCGGGTTATCACGCGATTGCTCCGCCGCTTTGGCAAAATCAAAATCAAGTGGTGCATCATTTTTTCGGGTTAACATTGTAAAACGAACAACGTCCCTGCCGACCTGACCCCCAACCCTTTTATCCATCGCCTCTAACAGATCACGAACGGTAACAAAACGCCCCGCACGTTTTGACATTTTGACCGGTTTTCCACCTTCGAATAATCGTACCATCTGGCAAAGTTTGACATCAAAACTGGCAGCACCATCGGTCAATGCTTTGACAGCAGCTCTAACCCGACTCACATAACCGCCATGATCAGCGCCCCAGACATCAATCATTTCACGATGTCCACGATTGAATTTATCCAGGTGATACGCAATATCGGTAGCAAAATAGGTCCACGTACCGTCCGACTTTCGCAATGGACGATCCACCTGGTCTCCATATCGTGTGGCTCGAAACAAAGTTTGCTGACGCGAATCCCATTCCTTGGTTTTGCCCTTAGGCGGATCTAATTTGCCCTCGTAGATTAATCCCCGCGACTTTAGCTCACCAACAGCTTCATCGACTTTCCCATCCGCAACTAGCTTGCTTTCAGACACCTCACTATCAAATTCGGCACCTAGTGATCTCAGATCATCACGGATTAGTGACTTCATTGCATCAACCGCAACTGCCCGAAATCGTGGCAACCACTCCGATTCTGGCACATCTCTCCACTTATTGCCCTCGCCCCTCGCCAACGCCAAACCAATCTCAATCAGATACTCTCCTTTGTACTCAATCTCCAGTTCTCGCTGGTGCGTGACTCCGCCAGATGTGCCACCCTCTATACCTTCGAGATACCGTTGATAAACGGCGGCTGCTAACTTATCCACCTGAGCACCGGCATCATTCCAATAATATTCTCGCGTGACATCAAACCCAGAAAACATCAGTAAACGAGACAATACGTCTCCAAAAACAGCCCCACGCGCATGCCCCACGTGAAGCGGACCCGTGGGATTGGCCGAGACAAACTCAACAATCACTTTACGACCTGCGCCGAGTTCATTGCGACCATATTCTGGTCCGGCCTCATGTATTTGCTGAAGTAACCGTCGCCAATAATCATCATCTAGATGCAAATTAATAAAGCCGGGACCCGCTATATCAACCGACGTCACATTATTAATCCGCTCGAGTTCCGGCGCCAGAATCTGTGCTAAATCCCTAGGTTTACGTTTGGCCGGACCAGCCAACACCAGTGCCGCGTTCGTACTCAGATCCCCGTGCGCGGGATCGCGAGGAGGTTCCACCGAAATTGCACTCGTCACTATCTCACCAGGGATGTGGCCAGACTGCTTCAAACGCGAAAGTGCACTATAAATTTCCTCTCGGAAGTCATTAAATATATTCATTAAAGTTTTACTTTAGAGTCGAAGATCTTCGCGTGTTCGTCCAGGGCGTATAAGTCGGTCATTCCTGCGACGTAATCTCCCACAAGTTGTGCTGTTTCTGAGCTTCCAGGCAATCCACTACGCTGCCTCCATTCTGTCGGAAGACATTCTGGTTCTTCGAGAAAAAATCGGAATAAATTACGCACCACTCGACGAGCCTTACTTGCCATCCGGGTTACTCGATAATGGCGGTACATGTTGTCAAATAAAAATGTTTGCAGAACCTCATTATGGGCAGCCATATCTGCGGAAAATAAAATCAACGGCACATCTAGCTCTCGCACAGCTTGAGCGCTTGCGGGGCGGTAAATCTTTGCTCGGTTCCGAGATTCCTCGACCAAGTCGGTGACCATGCGGTCAATCACGCGGCGGATAGTCTCGTGTCCCTGTCGAACCAAACTAGCCTCTGGATAAAGGGCTCGTACTTCCTCAATAACCGGGCCGACCAAGGGAAGCTCCATCAAATTATTGAGATCAATAAAACCAGCACGCAGCGCATCATCTATATCGTGGTTGTTATATGCTATATCATCGGCCAAAGAAGCGACCTGTGCCTCAGGGCTTGGGAAAGTGGTCAGTTCCAGATCGTGTTCTTGATTGTACGATTCGACTGACTCTACTACTACAGTAAGCGGGCCATTGTGTTTAACAATACCCTCCAGTGTTTCCCAAGTCAGATTTAATCCATCGAAGTCGCCATAACGACGCTCCAACTTGGTCACGATACGCAGAGTTTGCGCGTTATGGTCAAAGCCTCCATACGACTGCATTGCTTCGTTCAGTGCATCCCCTCCTGCGTGCCCAAATGGAGTATGACCGAGGTCGTGAGCAAGCGCCAATGTTTCGGCAAGGTCCTCATTTAATCCCAATTCCCGACTAATTGATCGAGCAATTTGCGCCACCTCAAGAGTGTGGGTTAGGCGCGAACGATAATGATCACCTTCGTGATGGACAAAAACCTGGGTCTTATGCTCTAAACGCCGAAAAGCGGCGCAATGAACAATTCTGTCACGATCCCGTTGAAAGACCGAGCGAGCCTGGCTATCTAGTTCCGAATGGAGCCGCCCACGGCTTTTCTCGGGCCGTGAAGCGAAAGGCGCCACATTGGTGACGTGACTTTTAGTCAAAAACTAATGACCAGTGATGCCAATATCAAAGGTCCTTTCATACCTACAGCGATTGACTTTGGGCCAACAATCGCTAGATATTAGGCTGTAGCCAACCTTTTATCTTTAGTTCAGTGAATCATGTCAGATATTAAACCTATGACTGCTGCGGAATGGGGCCTTTCTATAACGGAA
>CAJWOI010000169.1 GCA_913044255.1 uncultured Alphaproteobacteria bacterium | reverse complement strand
CTTGGGATGGCGCCCGATTCTCTGAGCTCACTGGTGACGCTTTTCTGGAGTTTTGGCTTTCCTTGCGTCACAAGACGTTGGTCGAAGCTGGGATGGATTCTATATGGAACCAATAGGTAGACCGAGCGAGGAGCCAGTATCAGAAAAAGACGACGTGATTCCTTCTCGGTTTCGCCAGTTAACAGGAATTTTTCGATTTATTTTTACAAGTTTCACGGCAGTTGGTGTTCTACTTGCTGCACACCAAATTCTTGGTCTGCAGGTGGTTAGCGGGGTGGTGCTTCTAGACAATAGTTATCTTTACTTGTTGTTGGCTTTTTACCTCTCAAATATTTTCCTAATTTTCCCGTGTACGCCTCGTAGTCCAAGGGATCGTGTGCCAGGCTATGATGTCATCCTATTTATTGCGTGTTTGTCTATTGGCGCGTATTTCGCATTTACCGGATTGCGTAGCCTAGAAGAGGGTTGGGAATTTCTGTCCCCAGCCACTCCCGTCGCTCTGGCATTCATTCTTTGGGCGTTGATCATGGAGGCGGCGCGCCGCACAGGAGGACCGGCCATCGCGATAATTTTTGGTTTGTTTTCTCTATATCCAATTTTCGCTGACGCTAGTTTTATGCCAGCCCTGTTTTCCGGATTGCCACAAGATATTGTAGCAACTGCCCGCTATCACATTATGAGTGAGGAATCTGTTTTAGGAATACCGACCCGCGTGTTCGGCACGTTGATAATTGGCTTTATTTTGTTCGGTGTAGCTTTGCAGACGACCGGTGGAGGCCGATTCTTTATCAATTTGGCTTTCGCTCTGTTGGGTGGCGTGCGTGGTGGCCCCGCAAAGGTAGCGATTTTCGCGAGTGGGTTGTTCGGATCACTCAGTGGAAGTGTAGTGACCAATGTACTCACGACTGGTGCAATGACAATTCCAGCAATGAAGCGCACTGGATACCCGTCGCGATATGCTGGAGGCATTGAGGCATGTGCGTCAACTGGTGGTGTTTTGATGCCACCAGTAATGGGCGCAACAGCATTTGTCATGGCGTCATTCTTGGAAGTTCCGTATATAGCTGTGGCCACCGCTGCAATTGTCCCTTCTTTCTTGTATTTTTTCGCACTGTTCGTGCAAATCGATTCGTATGCTGCACGTAACAACGTCAAAGGATTGCCGCACGAAGAGCTGCCGTCTGTACGAAAGACCATAGGCGAGGGGTGGTATTATGTGTTTGGATTTCTTCTGCTGGTTTATTTGCTGATTTATCTGAAACGAGAAGCGCACGCTCCATTTTATGCAACCATAATTTTGTTGGCTCTTAGTCAGTTTGGGAAACTGACTCCGCGTGAACCATGGTATTATATTCTTGGTTCCGGAATTTTTTGCTACATAGCTGTGATACTGGTTAGCACATACATGTCGGCAACCTATACGACAACGATTCCTGTTGGCACAGGAATAATGTTGCTACTTCTCTGTCACGTTCCAACTCATATCCGAATTTCGTTCAATCGAGTGCTCGAGTTTGTCGACTCCAGCGGGCGTTTGTTGGCAGAACTTGTTGCGATTTTGGCTGCAGTAGGTTTGATCATCGGTGGGTTAATGATGACCGGAATGGCGAGCTCATTCTCGGGAGAAATAACAAGAGCCGCCGGTGGCAAACTTATACCCCTCTTGTTGATGGGGGCCGCAACAGCTTTCATTCTTGGTGTTGGAATGACCGTGACTGCGGCATATATTCTTCTTGCCATTGTGCTTGCTCCCGCTCTCATCGGCCTCGGTCTGGACCCCATCGCCGTGCATCTTTTCATTCTGTATTGGGGCATGATTTCCTTTATCACACCACCCGTAGCCCTTGGTGCGTTCGCGGCTGCCAGCCTTGCCGGTGCAACGCCCATGCGAACAGGATTTGAGGCGATGCGTCTCGGCAGTATCATTTATTTCTTGCCTTTCTTCTTCGTGTTGAATCCGGCACTGGTTTTACACGGGGAAGTGTTCACGATCATCTTGGAAGTCGGCTCGGCTATGGTGGGGATTGTATTAATAGCATCCGGTCTTCAGGGACATCTGGTGTTTCTAGGTTCCTTCACCCGGGATATGTCTGCAACGCTGGCTCGGGTTCTTCTCGTCGCTGGGGGACTTGCTTTGGCGTATCCCGAGATGATCTCGAATTTTGTTGGTTTGGCTGCCATTCCTGGTGCTGCTATGTTGCATCAGCGTCGAGTCGCGTGAGGGCAAATTTTGTAACAGGGTATTACGGAGATGAGCTTGGAAACGGTTTGGGTGGACTACGATGTTATTGTTATTGGTTCAGGTGGTGCGGGAAATGCGGCGGCACACGCCGCCTCTAATGCTGGAGCCAGCGTCCTGGTGGTGGCAAAAGACCCTATTGGATGTTCCGATAGTAAGATAGCAGAAGGGATTGTCACGGTGCGGGCGGTCGCCGAAGATTCGGACAGTCATGAAATGCTGGCCGATAATCTACGCCTCGCAGGTGGGGATTTACCTACTCCAGAAATTACGCAGGCATTTGCCCAAGATTCCGAAGAGGCCTACGACTGGCTTCGTCGACAAGGCGTACGTCCCCGTATCAATAGCAACCGGGGGGCTCCCCGCGCACTTCCAATACCGCTCGGTGGGCATACGCACAGACGCTCGGTCGGTCACGATAATGGTGGGCTTTCGATCGGTCATGCCGCCTGGAATGCGATCGTTCAGGGATTTGGAATTGATTATCTTGAAGACGCGTGGTTCCTGGACATTGTTACTGTTGAGACGAGCGGTCGGGCGACGGTGATCGGTGGTTTAGTTTACGATGCGGGCAAGGGGAGATTCTTGGCGGTACGTTCTCCCGCGGTAATCGTGGCGGCCGGTGGGTTGAGCACACTATATTTTCCTAATACCGATACGATGCGAGGTAACACGGGTGATTCTTATGCTTTAGCGGTGCGTGCCGGGGCGGAACTGGTTGATATGGAGCAAGTGCAGTTCCTGCCATTTTGTTTGACGTATCCACCATCTTATGAGGGCTTACTGGCCGGAGAACCGGCAACCGCTGGATATTTGGGTGTAATACGTGATGCTAATGGGAAAGTAATTTTAGATAGCGTCATGCTTCGAACTAGGGCCGAGTGTGCAGCCGCCATTGTAAAAGCCGTTGAAGATGGACGAGGTACGGAACGAAATGGTTGCTATCTTGATCTTACCGCTAATGTAAAAGCAGGGCGTTCCGGTGTTTATTACAAGAACTTTTTGGACACTGCTGTAAGCGGTGTAATGGTGACTGTCCGGCAAGCGCTCGGCCGCGGGGCGGCCGACTGCAGGGAGCAATGGGAGGTACGGCCTGGCGCCCATTATTCTATGGGAGGAATTCGGGTTGATGAATATGGCAGCGCTGTATCCATTGATGCTCGGCCAAGGGTTAAAGGTTTGTATGCTGCTGGGCAGGCAATGGGGGGCGTGTTTGGTGCCAACCGCCTTGGTTCAACTTCGTTATCGGAAGGACCTATCTTTGGGGCGCGGGCGGGTCGTGCTGCCGCTGCTTTGAGTGAAGCAACGGATGAAGTTTCACAAGATATAAAAAAGAAGGTATTCGCGACTCATTTGAGTCGTTATGAGAGTCTCTTGGGGCAGTCTGGTGACAAGGCTGGATCACATTTGATCAAGGATCTGCAACAGGCAGCATGGAATGGTATTGGGCCTGCGAGAACCGAGAAGGGAATTAAAAATTTCCTCCAGCAAACGGCGAGTTTCCGATGTGATGCAGAGAAGATATCTATCAGCGATGAAACTCTGTGGAACCAATCCCTGATCGATTATCTAGAATTTATCAACATGCTTGACACAGCGGACGCCATTGCAATTTCTGCGCTGGAACGGGAAAACAGCCTTGGAGCTCATATACGCTTAGATGGCGGCGTCACTTCCGTTCTGTTTGGCAAGCCCTATTCGATATCGATTTACCATAATAAAGAAACGAATTTCGAAGTAGATCGTTTGTCTCGTCCGTCAACGCCGTGGAATCGTGTTCTGGCTTATGTGTTACGAGACCTAAAGCGAAAAGTGGGTTTGAAGGTCCTTCGCATTCTACCTGTTTCACTGCAAGACCAGATTCTAGAGAAACGTTATCACTCCGTAATGGGAAATATTGAGACAGTTGTGTCCAAACACGAAACGGATTCGGTGCGTGAAGAGATCAACCAAGAGGCGGCATGAAGATTGAACTTATCACCTATCGGAAGGGACAAGCTCGCTCGGTAGAATATGAGTACATTCCGCGTGAGGCGGGAGAGCGTCCCATGGCACTGGATGTTCTGCTCCAAGCACAAGCGACGAAAGTTTCCGACTTGTCCTTTCGTTACGGTTGCCGAAACCGGACTTGTGGTATCTGCACCGTCGACATCAACGGGAAACCTCGTATTGCATGCCGTTCGCGGGTACGTGCAGGGGACAAAGTGAGCGCCGTGTCAGCACTTCCAGTAGTCCGTGATATGGTTTCGACGCGTGATGGTGTTGCTCGACAACTTCGAGGAAAGCTCCCAATTTCTTTGCGTGGGAACGAGCTTAATGTAGAAGCTCCGAGTGACTATCATGCCTTGACGGCCTGTATTGAGTGTTATGCATGCTTGGATCATTGTCCCATGCATGCGCGAAACCTGGATTCTGACAGCGATGAACGAGATGAAAATGGTGCTTATCGTTGGGGTAGCCCGTTTTCGCTGTTGAAGCTGCAGCGTATCCGCCTTGACCCGGTCGCAACTGCTTCGGATAGGGAGCAAGCTTTAAGTGCGGCTATGGATTTAGGGTTGGAGATTTGTCGCAAATGTCCTGGATGTAAGTGTGGTGTTGGTATCGACTTAAAAGGCAAAGTAATTCAGCCATTGCTGGCGGCAGATGGGTAAAGAGGGCGCCTTAAGAATTCGTTAAATGGTTTGGTGGGCGTTAGTAGCAGAATAACGGGATTGCGTTTAATACGTACTTTTCCCTAGTGTTTACCGGAACTATTGCAGGAGCTGCTCTTTGCAGTGGGCCCAATCATGTTACTTCTATGGGGCTTATTGCAGAGGGCTTAGCTTGCGATGCGTCTAGGGAACCTGAATTGCTGCAAAAATATTTACATGAAATTAGTAACTTAAGTGGGAACCTCCGTGGCATTGGACTGATGTTTTTCGGGACGGTCTGCTATTCACTGTTGCACGCGCTCATCCGCTATATGTCGGCTGAACTACATCCATTTGAGCTTGCGTTTTTCCGAAATTTATTCGGACTGTTGGTGTTGCTTCCTTGGTTTGTCAGGTACGGTCTAGCTCTTCTCAAGACCAATCGTTTGGGCCTACATAGTTTGCGCGCCGGTTTGAATGTGGTTGCCGTGTTATCCTACTTTTATGCACTAAGTATTGTTCCACTTGCGGATGCGACCGCACTCTCGTTTACCGCACCAATTTTTGCGACTCTACTGGCAATCGTATTTCTTGGAGAGGTCATACGCACGAGACGGTGGACCGCTATTTTATTCGGCTTTGCTGGTACACTGGTTGTTTTGCGGCCGGGGTTTGAGACGGTTAATCATGGACAGATGTTGGTGGTTGTGTACGCCTTTTTCTTTGCTATTGCGTTAATAGTAACCAAAATACTTGGACGTACCGAATCGAGTGTTACCATCATTACTTACGTAACGATACTGATGACGCCGTTTTCAGCTATTCCAGCACTGCTGGTGTGGCAAACACCAAGTTTTTTGCAACTTGGGATCATGGCAATAATGGGTATTCTAGGCACGTCTGCTCAATTGCTCATGACGCAAGCATTGAAAGAGGGAGATACTAACGTGGTGATGCCTCTGGACTTTTTAAAAATGATTTGGGCAGTACTGTTTGGGGCGGTAATATTCGGCGAGATGCCTGGTATTTTTACCTGGTTGGGAGCCGCAATGATATTTTTAAGCGTGATATATATTGGTTATCGAGAAAATAAGATTCTCTATGCCAGTAAGGGCGGAGACTTATCACGTACCGCGTATAAATAAAATGTTGGAGATGCACCTTTACTCGATTCGGCTTAATTATCGTCTATAAACCATAAGCATTAATGCTCTTTTGGGGTAAATCGATGACGACAGATGGAAAAATCGATTGGCATAAAGACATCTTTGATGTTTTGCGCAAACAAAATATTTCTTTGATCGCACATGTGCCGGATGCTGCTCATACATCGCTGATCGACTTGTGTGAAATGCGGAACGATATGGATGTCGTTACTCTCACAACCGAAGAAGAAGGGGTTGGTTTGTTGTGCGGGGCCTGGTCCGGAAATCGTAAAGGGGTGTTGCTT
>CAJWOI010000168.1 GCA_913044255.1 uncultured Alphaproteobacteria bacterium | reverse complement strand
ACCAAGTATTGGTGGTATGCGGTGATTTATTCTGGGTTCAGGGTTGAACTCCCACGATCGTGTAGGCGTCGATGAATGACCAGGCGTGCAATATAAAGCTGCTTTACGAACTGTGGCCGTGAACAAAAAAAACCCTTCTCCCTGGGGAGGAATCAGGGAGAAGGGCACAATCACCCGCGGTACTCTTTGAACAAATAATCCGCGAGTGGTAGCACTCACCTATATCTTTAGATCAGTATCCCTCAACCAAATGCTTCCTCCCATGTTCCTCGCGTTGCAGCTCGGGAATATTCGGTAGACCTATTTTCAAAGAAATTTGTATGCTCAACACCGTTGATCATCTCTTCAACCCACGGCAACGGGTTTTGTTCAATTCGGAAGATAGGCTGAAGTCCAAGCTGCAAAAGACGTCGATCAGCCACGTAACGGATGTACGTTTTAACCTCCGATGGTCCCAGGCCCTCAACCCCGCCAAGTTCAAAGGCTCTGCCAATGAAAGCGTCTTCATGCGATATCACAGTATTGCAAATACGATACAAATCATGACGAAACGAATCCGTCCAAATTTCCGGATTTTCTCCGAGAAAAGTCTTGAAAAGCTTGATCATAGAATTCGTGTGAAGTGTCTCATCTCGTACCGACCAAGTTACAATCTGACCCATACCCTTCATCTTGTTAAAACGAGGAAAATTCAGCAAAATGGCAAAGCTCGCAAACAACTGGAGGCCCTCTGTAAAGGCTCCAAAAACCGCAAGAGTACGGGCAATTTCTATGTTGGAATCCGAACCGAAGGTCTGCAAAAAATCAAACTTATCTTTCATCTCTTTGTAGCGGAGAAAAGCCGAGTACTCGACCTCAGGAATACCAATCGTATCAAGAAGATGTGAATAAGCCGCAATATGCACTGTTTCCATGTTGGAAAAAGCAGCTAGCATCATTTGAACTTCGGTGGGTCGAAATACCCGAGAATAATGACGCATGTAACAATTGTTTACCTCAACATCTGACTGGGTGAAAAAGCGAAATATCTGAGTGAGTAGATTACGCTCTGGAGCTGTTAAAGTGCGATGCCAGTCCTTAACGTCATCAGCCAAGGGCACCTCCTCCGGCAACCAGTGTATCTGCTGCTGAGTAAGCCAGGCGTCGTATGCCCACGGGTAACTGAACGGCTTGTATACAGGGCTGGAGTCAAGTAATGACACTTCTATGCTCGCTCACTGACAGGCCAAACATTCGTCGTAATCGAGAAATGCCTCTTGAGACTCTTCTTCACCATTCACTCGGCCAAGCATAGGAACACTCACCGAAGCAGCAGCACCCATAGCTGCAACGGTGTCCGCGCGCTGGATCGATTTTGAGCGACAGTAATAGAGGCTTTTCACACCTTTCTTCCACGCATTGAAGTGCACTTTATGTAAGTCCCGTTTGTGAACATCTGCCGGAAGGAACAAATTTAACGATTGTGATTGGCAAATATATGGCGTCCGATCAGCAGCAAGCTCAATCAACCAACGCTGATCTATCTCGAATGCTGTCCTAAAGACCGCTTTTTCATCGTCACTGAGAAAGTCTAATTGTTGGACAGATCCTTCATTTGCCGTGATAGAGGACCAGGTTTCGTCGTTGTCTCGACCTTTCTCTGAGAGTATCGCCGACAGGTACTTATTGCGCACGGTAAACGAGCCACTTAGAGTTTTCTGAGTAAAACTATTGGCAGCTAAAGGCTCTATCCCGGGCGATGCTCCACCACAAATTATTGATATTGATGCAGTAGGCGCGATCGCAATTTTATTCGAGAAACGTTCCTTGATACCGAAGTCTGCAGCATCCGGACATGCACCACGTTCCTCGGCCAATTCGTGAGATGCTTTATCCGCATGAGCCTTAATGTGTTTAAAAATTTTGAAGTTCCAGGCCTTGGCCACGGCGGATTCTAATGGCACCCCCTTCGCTTGAAGAAACGAATGAAATCCCATGACGCCAAGACCAACACTCCTTTCCCGCATCGCGGAATAGCGAGCCCTAGCGATTGATTCAGGCGCAGTATCAATAAAATCTTGAAGCACATTGTCTAAGAACCGCATGATATCACCGATGAAGCGGTGATCCGCGCTCCAGTCATCAAATCGTTCCAAATTCAGAGATGAAAGGCAACAAACGGCTGTCCTCTCTGAACCAAAACGATCTACACCGGTCGGCAATGTAATCTCGCTACATAAATTTGACATTTTAACACTCAGACCACCTAGCTTCTGGTGCTCTGGCACCGCGCGGTTGACATGATCAATGAACAGCAAGTAAGGCTCACCAGTCTCAATGCGCGCTGTTAGTATTCGCACCCACAACGACCTAGCCGACAGTCGCCGCACCACAGCGTTATCCTTTGGACTAATGAGTGACCAGTCTTCATCTGCCTCTACTGCCCGCATGAAAGAATCAGGAATTACAACCGCATTGTGGAGGTTAAGAGCTTTCCTATTGGGGTCGCCGCCAGTGGGGCGGCGAAGCTCAATAAATTCCTCTATTTCCGGGTGGCTGACAGGAAGGTATATCGCAGCGCTCCCACGACGGAGAGACCCTTGACTTATAGCAAGAGTCAGCGAATCCATTACCCGGATAAACGGAATTACACCCGAAGTCTTTCCATTACGTCCAACACGCTCACCAATAGAACGTAAATTGCCCCAATAACTGCCAATTCCACCCCCTCTGGAAGCCAACCAAACGTTTTCGTTCCAAAGGTTCACAATCCCTTCAAGGCTGTCGGTAGACTCGTTTAGAAAGCAAGAAATAGGCAGTCCACGCTGGGTACCTCCATTACTCAGTACCGGCGTTGCAGGCATAAACCACAATCTGCTCATATAGCCATATAAACGCTGAGCGTGAGCTGTATTATCCGCGAAGTGACTCGCACCCCGGGCAAATAGCTCCTGATAACCCTCTTCCGGCATTAGATAACGGTCGTCCAGTACTGCCCTACCAAACTTGGTCAGAAGCTCATCGCGACGCACATCCGTCTCGACTTTAGCCCCTTTTTCAAGCTGAACGACGTTGAGCATATTTCGAATTTCCTTTTTTATCTTTTCCACAGCCTGTGGATAATTGTTTGTGAAATACGCCTATATCTTGTGATCTGACTATATACCAAACACTAAATGTTGGGAATTGGATTGAACAAAAACCGGGCCGACCGCGCAAGTCACTTTATTAAATTAAAATCTGAGCCCATCACCTCACCTAGATCCCAGGCCCTTCTTTTGGCCGTATTGGCATGAGCCGGGCTCCTCTGAAACCCTATCTCCCCCTAAGCAAACTTCGTGAAACAAGTTCCGAGGGAGGGGCTCAGGCAACGACTGTAGACCCGAAAATTCATTACGGTCAGAATGGGGAGTGAGAAGCCAGATCAGCATTTGAAAGGGCTCTTTTTGGTAGCATGCCCGAATCGACCTCTCAAACACCACCCTAGCGCCGAGAGGTCAAAGAGCAGATTTGTCCATCCTTCGAGCTATGGAGCAATTTATAAAGCCACCGGGGAAGTTCGCTAAAAACCCGGCAAAAGGCAATCCTAGGGATAAAAATGGCGGCTACATTGCCTCTGGCAAGAGGGGCATGGGTTCGTTTTTTAATGCAATCAAAGTTCCTGGATGCAGGTTGGGCAACTCGATTACTACTTCCGGGGCGTCCGCTTCTATAAAGGACTGTGCACGCATTACAGCATCTGTGACTAGCCAGGCAAATTGATCAGGAAAATCCACCTGTCCCAATAGTTGTAAATCCCCGAATTGATATAGAAGTCTAAAATCAAGGGAACCATATTCAGCAAATGGACCCTCGCCGTTAAACGCCGCCACCGCGTTCGAACGGGACAGTAACATTACCGTCATTTGCTTCGTTGAAAAGAGATTGTGTACTCTCTGAAAGTGTTTCGCTCGTGCCGGACGCGCACTCGCGTGCGGCAATACCTCATTAATTACTGCCACTAGTTTCTTGGAGAAAGGGTAGGTCGGCTCATCCTGAATAGTCGACATTATCAGCAAGTGTTTTTGACGATAGACGTGATACTGGCCCCAAGGAGAATGCCCAGATAGAACGAAGGTTATTAAGATAAGAAAGGGTAATTGCAGACAAAACTTCATAGGAATGCTAATCACAAAAAGATGGGGTGGGGCCTTGCGGTCCCCACCCTCAGCATTAATTTTAATGGCGATATTTGTCGAAAACATCCATGTTTAGTACCGCTGTTACAATATAGTTTGGAACATCAACAACTTGTCCAACACGAAGATCAACGGCCACCGAGCATAGAATATAGGCCTGCTCACGGGTTAAACCGTGTTCAGCCACCAGATAATCAATCATCTGAATTATGGCGTGACGGGCCGCTGCCGTGAGGTCCTCATTGAGGTTTTCCAGATTTGCGATCAGGTCACCGCCCAAGTACTGGTGCGAGGGTGGAACTTCGCCCTTGCCTTTCAACGGTATTCCGATCGTCTGGTAATAGCGCGTCGGCTCCATATCAATAATCTGATCATTACCTATGGTTGCCGGCATATCCATCGAGGCCCCCTTCCCCTTATGGATCTTCGTGACCCGAAGGGTAGTGACAGTGCCCATTTCGATAGCTGTACCAGAAACCTCCCCATCACCCTGCGCATAATGGATGTCTCCGGCAAAAACACCGCACCCATCAATAAAGCATGGGAAAAGTATCCTAGTTCCAAGTTGCATCTGCTGGACATCCATGTTTCCGCCATTTTCGCGCGGTGGGATGGTGCGCAAGCAGTCATCCGTGTGAGAACCATTTTCTCCACAAATATTAGCAGGAAGGGCACCACCAGCTGATGGAGTAAGAACCGCGCCGCCTGCCCCAGCTAGATCTGCCTCGCGTTGCTTTATCAACTCTATTTCGGGCTGACCGGGCATTACCCCGATGGAGCCAGGAAAGGCTTCGTACGGAACGGTAATGCCTGGCATTTGCGGTGCAGTGGCACCAATGCGTGTGAGACGCCAATTAACGATAAATGGTTCAGTGTAGAGATCTCTCAGAAAACCAAATCCTGGCACTATAACCGTATAGCCATACTCATCAGGTTCAATATCCACGATTTCGACTTCAATGGCGTCACCCCGCATCGCACCATTTATATGCACCGGTCCTGTCATTGGATGTACCAGCCCAAGATTAACAGTGGCAAGATCATCAGGAATTGAATCTAATGTGAATTCAGCATCCAGAGCATCACGGGTATGGAGTACAATCAGGTCCCCCACATCTGCACTCGCCGCGGCCGGAATGGCCGGATGATATCGATTGAAGCAGTTTTTGTCGTCAATACAATGGGCCCCGGTCTTTTGCAACTCGACCTTGTTCATCCAATTCTGGTCGGTGGTGTCGGCAACTGCAACTCCGACCCCGAACGCACCGGTCACGATTGCAGCAATCAAAAGTCTATTCATTCCTACCTCCCTTGGTAGACTTTACCGTTCATTTAGGTCTCAGCTTAGGAAACGTAATTGTACCACAAAGCCCTAATAAACATGTGCTGAAATTTTCTGAGCTCTGAAAGGTCTTGTTGGTACTGCCAACAACAACCTTGTACACCTACCGTGGGTTCTGTATCCGACTGATTAAGCGTGCAAAAACAATCTAAAATGACCTCCAACGTCACTCTCTACGTCGACTTCAAGAGCCCATATTCCTACCTATCTCTTGGGCTTGCCCTTCAGCTCGCAGAAACGCACGACATAGACCTCCAAATTCGCCCCTTCGCTATCGATATATCGCAATAATTGGCACAGGCATGAATACACTTAATGCACTAATCGACAATCACGCCCGCAATCAACCCAACGCGCCAGTGTTGATCTACCGTAAACAAAACATTTCTTACATAGAATTCAAACAACGCTGCCATGCCGTCGCCGCCAATCTTGCAAAACTTGGTGTTCATCAAGGGGATCGAGTAGCGCTTTGGTTGCCAAACATACCAGCTTGGCTTGAATTATTTTTTGCCTGTGCCCAACTTGGAGCAATCGCCGTTGCGGTAAACACTCGGTTCCGTAGCTCCGAAGTTGGCGACCTATTGGAGAGATCCGGATCAAAAATTTTGGTTTTCTGGCCTAATTTTAAAGGAATAAATTTCACCAGAATCCTTAGTGAAATAGATACGGAATGTCTCACAGCTATTGAAACCATAGTTACATATGACGAAACGAATGAGCTCTCTTTGGGAGAACTTGATCAACGACCTACCGTAGCCTACGATTCACTTTTACGTTCGTCAGATACCACCCCCGTTCAGGCACAAGCCGATGCCGGTTGCATA
>CAJWOI010000167.1 GCA_913044255.1 uncultured Alphaproteobacteria bacterium | reverse complement strand
TCAAACCGGACAGATCACGTGTTACCTAATGCGGACAGATCACATGTTAGCGACAGAGCACTCATCCCACACTTGCATTGCACGTCAATTTTGAATATCATTGCGGTCACGTGCCCAGATGGACGAGGCTCGTACGGGCCAAAAAGGAGCGCCTTGCATTGTACGTCTGGAGGTAGGGAAAAGTTGGGGAGCTTGGATTCGGAAGATGCTGCTTTTGGTGGTGCTACTAATATGTTGCTGTTGGCTGTTTTCAGAAATGAAAATGTGGCCTATGAGAAGACTCGAAATCAGCGACGAGTTGAACCCGACGCGCGATGATCGTCTCAATCTTCGGAATTCCCAAAATCGAGCCGCAATTGCCAAATCGGACTTTGCTAAAGCTGAACGCAGGCTCGCGAACTTGCGGAAATCGGGGTTGGGCCTTCGCCGGACTAACTCTGGGCGGTATGACGGCCGCAACCGACTCGGACGGAAGCTGAACAAGGAGATTCCTCGCGCTCAAGCAGCAATCCCTAGATACAAGAAAGAAATGTTGGTTGCTGCTGATGCTGCCTTAGCGATGGAAATGAATCAAGCAAGGCGACCAAACGAATGGGTAAAATTGGAAGCTTTTCGCCTTTCGAACCGGATTACGGTGATCCTGTTTTCATCTGGCTTAGTACTTTTCAAAACCTTTGATCTAGATCATGGTGACTTATGGGTTGGCGCCACGATAGGGTGGGGAGCTGTTTTATGGATTTCTAAAACCTTTTATAAGGGGATACTTGCTAAGCGGGTGATTTCCTAAAGCTTGACATCCTGCGCAAACTACAGCCAAAACGAAAAGGCCCATCAACATGAGTGACCTATCAATTCCAGATGTAGTCCTTACCGACAATACGAGCCAGAGATTGCCATGCGTGCTTGTCCTGGATGGATCGGCATCAATGGCCCAGCCACGCAGTGGAACAGATGCCATTCGCGAACTTAATGATGGCCTCAAGATATTGGAAGAAGAACTAAAATCTGATGACACAGCTGCGCAAAGGGTGCAGCTACTGATAATACGCCTTGGGGACGATGATCAAGTCAGCATTATTCAGGATTGGACGGATGCAATGGACTTTCGCGCCCCAACAATAAGGGCGAATGGACGCACTCCACTTGGCAAAGCAATGAGAACTGCATTGGATAAGATCGAGGAGCAAAAGGAAAATTACCGTTCGCACGATATTCCATACAACAGACCATGGATATTTGTGATCACCGACGGCGAACCTACGGACTTGGATTGGGAGGAATCGGCTGCCGATTGTCGGCTGGCTGAAGATGAGAACAAAGTCGTGATTTTTGCAGTGGGTACCCAGGATGCAAATTTCGATGCGCTAAAAAGTTTTTCCAATCGAGAGCCTGTTAGACTCGATGGTTTGAAATTCCGCGAGCTATTTGTCTGGCTTAGCCGAAGTGTGTCATCTGGCTCCAAAGCATCGCGGGATTCTGAGGTTCAGCTTCCAGCAGTGGACTGGGGCAAAATTTCCACCTGAAAATTGAATAGGGAAAGGTGAGCTTTTCAGTCGCCTGATGGAACGGATCAAGAGATCACTACCGGGCAGAGGGGACACCTGAACCGGGTGAGCAAATGGAAGCGGCGGCCGTTCGACGCCCTCGGCGAGGTGTTTTCGAAAGGTGCCGAACTTGGTCGCCGTGGATATGATGGCGAAGTCAGCCGAAGTCACGCCAAGATCCACGAGCTTTTTCGGCTGTTGGTGCGCCCAATATGGGCGTCGAATCGCCTGGTGCCAGCATCGTGGTATCAAAGCAGATGGTGGCCACCGCCCGCCGGCCGCCGCCGCTGCAAATCAAAGGTCACCGGAGCCCTCGCCACGGTCAGACTTTGCGAGCATCGGATCTCCGCGAGCAGCGCCGACTGGCCCCCACGCTACGGCGACAGTTACAGACCTTCAAACGAAACCAAAGAATCCCAGGCTGCCTGCACAAATGACAGACCGTGTCTCACCGGCAGGGTCAAACTATCAGTTCGATCAACAGCGCCCGATCTTCGCACGGCTCGCCGCCAACGACCCATAACGCAAAATGGTCACTACCATCTCTGAGGCCGTTGAGGCCCGCTTGAGCATTTTGAAACCCGCCTCCCCATCCACCTGGACACAAGCGTCCGACCCGCGAGAGTGTTCAATCAGCGCCGGCACATCGCCGGCGGCCATAAAGGCACCAAATCCCTGCCGAAATCCAATACAAAGTCTACACTATCGTCCGACAACCACCGCTCAAGTTCTCACCTGCAGGCGACATCGCCGGGACCCGAAAGACAATTGAACCAGACGAAGTGACAATTTTGCTCGATCCGCCGGGAAACGGGGCTATCAGCTACCACTTGACCCCGCCGCGTGATGGTATGACCATACGAAGCTTGACGGATCACGATCAGGAGCGGGGTTTTCTGACTATTTTTTGGAGCCCCATGCCCTGGATAGCAGAGAGCAAAATGGAAAATTGCCAGGATTTGTGGAGAGTGGGAGGCGTTTCGGTTGCGGGATTCGCACACGTTGATGAAAATATGCCATGTCAGGATGCTCACGCGTACGTTTTGCGCGATGGCTGCTGCTTAGTCGCTGCAGTAGCAGATGGCGCAGGCAGCGCACGCTTTGGCCATTTAGGCGCGGCGGCTATTGCGTCCGCCGTCGTGGAAGTCGTTTCAAAGGGCGTTTCGGGTGCGCGAATTGATTTCGATTTAGTGTCGAAACTTTTGATTGAAGCGGTCAATGAAACTACGAAAAACCTTATCCAGAAGCCCGAATGCGAGGCCAATGGCGTGCCGCTCAGGCTTTCGGATTTCGCTACAACGCTGGTTGCTGTTGTCGCTAACCAGAGTGGCGGGAGGTTTTTCCATGTCGGCGATGGGGCCGGGACGGCTCTCGCATTGAACGATCCCACGGAAGCTACTACATCGAAACCACAGAACGGCGAGTACGCGAATGAAACATTTTTTGTAACAATGGAAAACTGGGAAAGGTATTTGGAGACTATATCTTTCGATTCCAATTTTGATACAATTCTTCTAATGAGCGATGGTGTGACGCCGCTAGCAATGTCCAGGGGATGCGAATCCCCGTTCATGAATTTCGTTGCGCCAGTTATTGAATTCGTCAGAACTGCTGACGATGATACGGCAAAAACTGCGTTGACCAATACTTTGTTAGACAATAAAGTTAGAATGGTCACAGGCGATGACAAAACATTATTGTGGGCAACAAAAGTGGGATTAAGCCGGTAGATCTGATGCTCGTTTACCTCCGCAATTCTGGAAGAAAAAAAAGAGTGAGAATCAATGTCGGGATGCGTGTCGCCGGAGGAGGTGCCGGAGATATACATTTACTTCCAAATGCCCCGAAGCAAGTACTAAAATTATACAAGGATCGCGGCGTTGGAAACCAATACGAACCTAAGCTCGAGGCTATGCTGGCAGCGCCGCCAAGGTTGCCGGCGATCAAGCATCGTCGGTCCAAATTCCACCAACTAGCTTGGCCCACAGCGATAGCTGAATCCAGAAACGGAAAGTTCCTCGGCTTCACCATGCCGCAGATTGATTTTGAAGACTCGGTGTCGCTGGAACGTATGTTGCAAAAGAGGATGCGCCAAATTTCTGGTCTGCCAGAGTTTTACGGATTTCGAGTATCGTGCGCATATAACCTCGCCGTTAGTATTTCCGCGTTGCATAGGCGCGGTCATCATATTGTCGACTTGAAACCGGCGAACTGCCGCGTCTATCGAAAAAGTATGCTGTTAAGTTTATTAGACTGCGACGGCTTTAGTATCCTTGGCGGCGACGGAAAACGGTTCGTTGCTGGTCAGTACACGCCAGAGTACATTGCACCTGAATCGTCGAAAAAGGATCCCGGCGACTTAGGAGAAGAACAAGATCGGTTCGCGTTAGCGGTGATTATTTTCAAGCTACTAAACAACGGCCTTCATCCGTTTCAGGCGCGGTTGGAGAAAGGATTGAATGGTGGAACGATACAACAAATGATAGAGGCAGGGCTTTATGCTTATGGATTAAGAGAAGCGCGCAATTGCTTTCCAGCTCGACAGAGTGTTCATCATAGTTTTCCCGATGATCTCCACCGAATGTTCGATCAGGCCTTTTTGGGTCACAATCGTCCCGCCGCTGCTAAATGGCGAGATATGCTTTCGGCTTACGCTGATCCATCCAGTGGTAAACTTATGCGATGTGATCAGGAGCCTCGCCTTCACGCCCATTTTGGGAGTGGGTGTGGATGGTGTGATCTCCAAAATGGAGTAACTGCCCCGTTGCCTCTTCACGTATTGTCAGGGGCTAAAAATAAGTCGAACAAAACGAAAGTTTCGACCGGAAAATCACTGGTCAAGGGTGGGGTCAAATTGGCCAGCATTAGCAATCTGCGCCATCCAATGGCGTTGTTATTAACAATTGTTTCAGCTGCCGCATCAATGGGGATTGTTTTGATCACTGGAGTCCATGTCAATATGATCTCGCAGCATTTGACAGAATCGTCAGGCATTTTTTCTATAGACGGGGAGCCCCAGAACAATACGGATTCTGAAGCCAAAAAAACCGGTTCTGTATTATCTAATGCGAACTGCAGATCTGGACCTAACACCGATTTCCCGACAATGACGGTCCTTCGTAAAGGAATAAAAGTGGATGTTCTTGGCAAAATTGATGGGAAAAAATGGTACCTGGTAGAAATCCATCGCGATTGGGAAGGGAGAAGCTTCAAGAATCCCATCAAGTGTGCGGTTTTCGAAAAGTTTTTGGCCATCACCCGCTAGTTTCTTTGAAGGTCCACAGGGTTAGCCGTGCCCGGAGTCATTACAGGGTCTAACAATATGGGCGTGCTGCCGTCGCTGGCCAGACAAAACGTCTCGAAAGATTCGGATGAATCTTCTGTAGACGTCGCGTGGGTATCGAGGTGGATGCTGCAGGGAAAGTGGCATTCAAGGTTTGTAGAGGCGCTGGTGCAAAGTTTTATTTGCACAAAATTTGATGTTGAGCATGGCCACTTGGTCGATATTTACGTCCTTTGTTACGTGACGGGTGCAAAAAAATTGGATGTGCGATCACCCCACAAAACATGAACCTAGAAGGTATCCGACCAGACAGGAAGTCGCGCGAGGCCAAGAAGTTGTTCTTTGCCGCCAATGATCAGTTGGGAATTAGCACCAAAGCATTCTTTCGACGCGCTGGAAATGATATCCAGAAACCTCGAAGTAGATATATAGCGAACAAGTCGCCGTTTCGCTCTGATTTAATGACATCCCGATGGGCAGGCTCACCTTAGCATCACTTCCTTCCCCCAAAAGTCCCGAAGTATTGTCTAACGCCTGGGCATCCAAATGTCCGAGAAATCAAGGGTCCGCAAAGGCTAACTGGGCGCTTGTTGGAGCAAAGATCCTAATATGTACAGTCCTCCCAAACCCCATGCTCCTATCGAATAAACCCATGTCATGAGAGGTGAACGCGCCAATCTAGTTTGCTCACGAACCTTACCATAGCCCTTTACACCTCCCACGCTCACGTACATGAACCACTGAATAATCATGCCAGGCAGCAAGAACAAAGTTTTTAGTATTCCTCCTTTAGTGCCGGCGATATTGTCTCGACCCATTCCATTCTCCTATAGCGGCAGCAGCTTCAACCATCAAATGATAGCGCAAATGGATCTTTGAAACTTCGCGCCGCCTCCAAGCCGTTTCCTAATGACGCAGTCTAACAGAGAGTGCCCAATTTAAACATTTGAGATCCGTTAAAAAATCGTCGCAAAGTCAACTTGGATTTGTACCGCAAACATCTGATGGCTCTGCAAGCAAAGGAACAGGGCACCAGCTTTGGTAACCCTGGGGTCTGATTTAGCCATCCATTAGCACAGTTATACCGGAGTCAAAACCGCGTTGACGCGCAGAAGTCACATCGTTCAGGGCCGTCGCCGGTGGCTTCTGCCAGAAAGAAGCGATTTCTGACAGTCGAAAAAAAACAGTAGCAAAAAAATTATGAGGTTCCCATCCCATTTCTGCTCCGCGAGAGAGGTTCCCACCCGACCGCCACGTCAAAGTTGATTGCCAATACGAGGGTCTCGATCTTCTGGCGTAAGGGCAAGTAGATTACTTGAGTTCCTGCACCTCGAGCTTTTCGGTCTGATGCGGCAAAGGCGCAGTTGTCACTAAACCGTTATCGCGCCCTAGCCGGCTGTCATATTTGAGGGGTACGAGCATCCGCCGAAGTTTAGTCTAAAAGACAGCCGTGGGCAACGAGTGTTTTCGGGTGGATATGATACCAATTCCGCTTGATTGATTCTTACGATTTGTGATTCTCTTGCGGTGACGAC
>CAJWOI010000166.1 GCA_913044255.1 uncultured Alphaproteobacteria bacterium | reverse complement strand
CGCGTGTCCACATGTTATTCTCCTGCTTTGAGGTGTCCTTAATTACGTCCGCATTATCACAATCTCTGAACGAAGCGTCCAGAACCCAATGACTCGGCGATTAAACGGCAGCATTTCTGCCCGTGGCCCTCGGTTTAAGCGGGACTGGCCAGTAATCCTTTGAATCTGAATGACACGAAGCGAAATTCCATATCGGGGATTTATCTTTTTCTGCCGTGGCTGGTAATGCGATCAGTGAGCTGGATGAGGTGCCAAAACCAAAGTCTGTAACTATATTCATCGATTCGGTCGGCCCGTCTTTGCTCTCGTGAGAGTGACTAGCCAGCAGTTCCTTCCAACCTGACCAATCATCGGTATTTGGATTGGGCTCAGCAGATTTGCAAAAGCGAGGTAAAAATTTACGGATGCGAGGTGAGGTCTCATCGTTTAGATCATGAGCTGTCAGCATTGATATGCCTGACGGAACTGCTAGCACTTCTACCGGTTTAACCCTTTGGTCATCACGGTGCGCAATCCAAAAAGCATCGCGATTGTCTGCAATCAATAGGTTGAACGGGCGATAGGAGCGACCATCTATCCCGGCAAGAGCTTCGACAGCGACGTTAGCATCTGCATGTTCGAGCGCTTCGAGCACCAGTTCACCCCTTGTGCGTTTTCTTTTTTCTGGACCTAAGGCCCCGGTTCGGTTTAATACGCCACAGATTACGCCATGGTCATTTAGTCCAAGCCAGCTACCGCCGGCTTTTTGGTCAAGACCTCCTGTGGTGGTAGGGCGATCAGGCCAATGTCGGGCTGGTGCTTCCCAGGCTCGCGCCAGCATTTCGTCGCGATTGGCTGCGACCAGAATTGGCCAGGGGTGGTTTGGTCGACGTAATATCACCAAAGTACACATGGGGGCAGTGTTCCATTTCTAAAACGGGTTGTCATTAAACGTTAGAACTATCGATATCGGGACGTGATATCATCTCCCTAGCTGTTACATGATTCTACCATTTTGCTCGAGCACCAGAAGGTGTTTCAAACGAGGAGGCCATATGGCTACTTTTGAAGATCGGGAACGTGATTTTGAAAAACGCTTCCAACACGATGAGGAGCTCCGTTTTAAAGCGAATGCACGGAGAAATAAGATGTTGGGCCTGTGGGCAGCTGACAAACTAGGTTTATCAGGTGCGGAAGCAGAGGCCTATGCAAAAGAAGTAGTTATGTCGGATTTTGAAGAACCCGGAGACGACGACGTGTTACGCAAAGTGTCTTCAGATTTTGAGGCAAAGGGGATTTCGATTGATGCCGCTAAAGTTAGGCACGAAATGGAGCGACTGATGCCAATTGCCAAGCAGGAAATAATGAGCGGCTGAAATGGCCCGTTTCGGCAGAGTGATCCAGCAATTCAACTATTTTTGAAATACTCGCGCAAAAATTTCATCGGTATATCTGACGTTATTTCGGGCTTCAAAAATTTCCTTCAGTTCTGATGCACTAATTTGGGACGTGATATCTTGGTCCTTAATAAGGCATTCTAGAAATGTGCCTCCGCTCCGCCATACTGCCATCGCATTCCGCTGAACGATTCTATACGCATCTTCTCGGGAAAGCCCGGCCTGCGTCAAAGCTAAGAGAACTCTCTGCGAATGAATCAGTCCACCTAGTTGATCCAAATTCTTGCGCATCGTATCTGGATATACCAGTAGCGTATTAATTACTTCGCTTATTCTCGACAATGCAAAATCTAGGGTAATAGTCGCGTCGGGGCCAATTACACGCTCTACAGACGAGTGTGAGATGTCCCGTTCGTGCCATAGCGCGATATTTTCTAGGGCCGGCTGCACTGTCGCGCGGACTATGCGTGCCAGACCGGTAAGGTTCTCGGTCAAAATTGGATTTCGCTTATGCGGCATGGCTGAAGAACCTTTTTGGCCAGGTTCAAAAAATTCTTCTGCTTCCCCAACTTCGGTCCTTTGAAGATGTCGTATTTCTGTCGCAAGGCGTTCCACCGATCCCGCTATAACACCAAGTGTAGCAAAAAACATGGCATGGCGATCACGCGGCATTACCTGTGTTGAAATAGTTTCAGGTGAGAGTCCAAGCTTTTTTGCCACATGTGACTCAACTGCCGGATTGACAGTAGAGTAGGTGCCAACTGCACCGGAAATGGTACAAACGGCTATTTCCTGGCGGGCCAGGCGCAGTCGGGACCGGGCGCGATCAAATTCCGCGTATGCATAAGCTAATTTCAGGCCAAAAGTGGTTGGTTCCGCATGAATTCCATGGCTGCGTCCAACACACTCCGTATCTTTATACTCGTGGGCGCGACGATCCAGTACTGTACATACGGAATCAAGCCCTGCCATTAAAATGTCAGCGGCGCGCGTGAGCTGGACTGCGAAAGCAGTATCAAGTACGTCCGAGGAGGTTAAGCCTTGGTGGATGAAACGAGCCTCCGAACCAACGTATTCCGAAAGGTTTGTCAGAAAGGCAATTACGTCATGTTTTAACTCACGTTCAAGTGTATTGATTTTATCTATTTCAAATTTCCCGCGGTCCACAAGTGCTTGCGCAACGCCGGACGGGATGACCCCCAGTTTTTCCTGGGCTTCGCAGGCATAACGCTCTATATCCAGCCAAATCTCGAAGCGTGTTTTTGGCTCCCAGACTAGGACCATTTCAGGGCGGCTGTAACGAGGAATCATGCTTAGTCTCGAATAAGTTTAGTTGCCATATGTAACATCGCTGGAGTATAGGGGCCCTTTGGCTGGCTAGCCAGCACGCCACTAAAGTTTAAGACATAACTCGTAGCCTATAGAATTTCTTATATTTCCTGAAAGAGTAAATCCGTGGTGGAAAATTTTTGGTTGGAGAATGAGGCGGCTGAAACTGTTGAAAAATACGCTGAGCAGGGCGTAGGGGCTGACGTAGCGCTTCGGGTTTATAGTTCTAGGTTGCTTGGAAGTGTTCCTCAGCTGGTGCTGCATGGGGGCGGTAACGCATCTGTAAAAACAAGAATGGCCGATTTTCTTGGAAATATGAACGAGGTTATTTGCGTCAAAGGTTCTGGTTGGGATATGGCTACGATCGAGCCAGCCGGCTTGCCTGCGGTGCGCCTTGGGCCCATCCAATCAGTCGCTGAACTAGATGCTTTGAGTGATGAGGATATGGTTAATGTTCAGCGATCTAATCTATTGGACAGTAATTCTCCAAATCCATCCGTGGAGACGTTGCTTCACGCGTTTTTGCCACACAAGTTTGTCGATCATACCCATGCAAACGCGGTTTTAGCACTGACGAATCAACCCAATGGAGCTTCAATTTGTTCTGAGGTTTACGGTAAAAGTGTAGGTCTGGTCCCGTACATAATGCCTGGTTTTTTACTCGCGAAGAAGGCGTTGGAGGTGTATCGCGCAAACCCAGAGTGTGAAGGGCTTATCTTGATTAAACACGGCATATTTTCATTTGGAGAGACTGCGCGTGAGTCATACGAGCGGATGATTAAATTAGTCTCTCTAGCTGAGAATAGGTTAGGAAAGGAGCGCGGTAGGTTGGGCGTCGCACCCGAGTCTAGGGCGTTGGCATATCCGGCGGAAATAGCACCGATTTTGCGAGGTTTGTGCGCGCCGTCACGTGTTGATGGTGATTGTCAGCGCATGATAGCAACGTATCGGACTACCGAAGAAATAAAGAGGTACGTCGATGGGGAGGAACTTTGGCGCTACAGTCAAGCCGGTCCGGTGACGCCTGATCACGTTATCCGAACGAAACCAAAACCCCTCATTGTGCCGCCGCCCGAAGATGGGAGACTTGAACCCTGGACGTCTGAGGTTGAGAAGAGATTGGCTCTGTTCCAAAAGGAATATCGAGCGTATTTCGATATACATAACAGACGTCTTGAAACGCCAAAGATTGCGTTAGATCCAATGCCCCGGGTAGTACTGGTTGGGGGGCTAGGCTTGTTTGGGCTCGGAGGCTCCTTCGGTGCGGCATCTATCGCAGCTGATTTGGCGGAAACCACGGTCTCTGTGGTAACTGCCTCTGAACGTTTAGGAAAATTTGAGAGTATTGGTGAATCTGATGTATTCGATATGGAGTACTGGTCACTAGAGCAAGCCAAACTTGGTAAGTCCAAAGGTCTCCCGTTTGATGGGCGAGTAGTTGCGATTACTGGAGGGGCAGGAGCGATAGGTTCTGCGACGGCAGCTGCATTCAGGGGAGAAGGTGCCGAAATAGCTCTGCTTGACATCAATCAGGGGGAGGTATCGACCACTGCAGATCAGATAGGTGGTTTCGGTGTATCCTGTGATGTGACACAGCGTGGCCAGGTCGAGTCAGCCTTCAAACAAATTTGCGAAAAATATGGTGGTGTGGATATCTTAGTGTCCAATGCCGGTAAGGCTTGGGACGGCAGAATAGGGGAAGTCACGGACAATGTTCTTCGGGAAAGCTTCGAGCTCAATTTTTTTTCCCATCAGAATGTTGCACAGGTTGCGGTTAAAATTATGCGTTTGCAGGGCAAAGGTGGTGTGCTCCTGTTCAATGCCTCCAAACAGGCAGTGAATCCGGGTGCAAACTTTGGACCCTATGGCCTGCCAAAGGCAGCAACACTCTTTTTATCGCGCCAATACGCAATTGATTATGGCGCCGATGGTATCCGGTCGAACGCAGTTAACGCCGACCGAATTCGGTCCGGTCTTATGACAGATGACATGATCACTGCACGGGCCAAGGCCCGGGGCGTAAGTGCTGACCTGTACATGGCGGGAAATCTCTTGCAGACGGAAGTTGATGCTAAAGACGTCGCAAGGGCCTTCGTGTCTCTGGCACAAGCGACCAAGACTACTGGTGCTGTTTTGACCGTTGACGGTGGTAATATTGCCGCAGCCCTGCGGTGAGGGAACTGAACAGTGATGGGTAAAAACATTGCCGGCTTTGGGGTGGGTACGGGGCCAAAGATTTGTAGTGCATTTGCGGAGCCGGTGGACTTCGATCACTTGATGTCGGTTTTCGCTGAACCCACGATGCTTGAGATTTAGAGAGGTACAGTTCTATGACAAAGGAAGTGGAATTCCTGTTCGATGTTGGGAGCCCGACGACTTATCTTGCCTATACCCAACTGCCGGCGATTGCTGAAAAAGCCCGAGCGAATATCATTTGGATACCAATTCTATTGGGCGGTTTATTCAAAGCGGTTGGGAATCAAAGCCCAGCTTTTTTGGCACCCAAATCCGCATGGATGGCATCGGATTTGCCACGCTTTGCACGTCGTTACAATGTGCCGTATCAGCCGAACAAACACTTTCCGATCAATACTCTTGCACTGATGCGCGGTGCAGTAGCGGCTGACGAAGATGGGTTCCTTCAGGAATATCTGGCTGCCGTATTCCCGGCTATGTGGGTCCAATCTAGAAAAATGGATGATCCGGAAGTCGTAAGTGAGACATTGATCACAGGCGGAATAGATCCAAACCAGTTGTTTGCTCGAATTGGTGACCAAGCAGTGAAAGACAAGTTGAAATCGAATACTGAACACGCTGCCGAAAAGGGTGCCTTTGGTGCGCCCACGTTCTTTGTAGGGGAAAATATGTTTTTTGGTCAGGACCGGTTGGATTTTGTTTTGGAAGCCTTGGAAACATGACGGCGTAAAGGGTTTCGATAGTAACCTTTCCAAGGTCCTGGTTGGTGGTTTTTACCTCTATCGGTAAGGCGGACGGTCTAGTCCGCTGGGCGAGCTGGTAAATATTTCATAGCCGTTTTCTGTAATCCCTATTGTGTGTTCGAATTGCGCGGACAAAGAGCGATCTTTGGTGACGGCGGTCCAACCGTCACTCAGGATTTTGACCTCGAATCGGCCTAAATTTATCATGGGTTCTATCGTAAAGAACATGCCTTTCTGCAGTTTGGTGCCAGCACCTGGTTTCCCGTAATGGAGGACACTAGGGGCATCATGAAATATTTTTCCGATTCCATGGCCACAGAAATCTCGTACCACGGAGCAACGCTGTTCCTCAGCAAAACTTTGAATTGCATGGCCTATATCACCAAGAGTTGCGCCTGGGCGGACTTTTGATATGCCGAGCATCATGGCTTCGTAGGTCACGTCCACAAGTCGCGCGGCTTTGCGAGACACCTTCCCAATACAAAACATTCTGCTGGAATCTCCATGCCATCCATCGACAATTACAGTTACATCAATATTTAAGATATCTCCTGCCCCTAATTTCTTTTTACCTGGAATTCCATGGCAGACCACATGGTTAATAGACGTACATATGGATTTCGGAAAACCACGATAGTTAAGTGGGGCCGGAGTTGCATCATGACTAATGATGTAATTGTGGCATAGTGTATCAAGCTGATCTGTAGTTGTTCCGACTTCAACATGCGGAGTT